>NZ_CBFFRJ010000139.1:0-13267 GCF_965644225.1 Phytobacter sp. V91
CATACAGCTCAGCTAAGGTAAGGCTAATACAGATAAGGACTCCACTGAACCCCACCGATTAAATCGCACCTTCCTAAATACTCACATCTGGTCGGCAACTATGGCAGCGGCTGGCAGAACCAGCAGGTTGAATTCGCCCGCTTCCCAGGCCCCATCGTGATGACCTCCAACTGCATCATCGATCCCACCGTCGGCGCTTACGACGATCGTATCTGGACGCGCAGCATCGTTGGCTGGCCGGGTGTTAACCACCTCGAAGGCGATGATTTCAGTCGTATTATCGACCAGGCTAAACAGCTGGCGGGCTTCCCCTACAGTGAAATAGAGCATCTGATAACCGTCGGTTTTGGCCGCCAGACTCTGCTGGGCGCTACCGATACCCTGATAGATCTGGTCAGTCGCCAGAAACTGCGCCATATCTTCCTGGTGGGAGGCTGCGACGGTGCGCGCGGGGAACGTAATTACTTCACCGATTTTGCCACCAGCGTCCCGGACGACTGCCTGATCCTGACCCTCGCCTGCGGGAAATATCGCTTTAACAAGCTGGACTTCGGCAACATTGAAGGCCTGCCGCGTCTGGTGGATGCTGGCCAGTGCAATGACGCCTACTCCGCCATCATCCTGGCGGTAACCCTTGCGGAGAAACTAGGGTGTGGGGTGAATGATCTGCCGCTCTCACTGGTGCTCTCCTGGTTCGAACAAAAAGCGATTGTGATCCTGCTGACCCTGCTTTCGCTGGGCGTCACCAATATCGTAACCGGGCCAACCGCGCCGGGTTTCCTGACGCCGGACCTGCTGGCAGTGCTGAACGAGAAATTCGGCCTGCGCGCGGTCACCACCGTCGAGCAGGATTTACAGCAGATGCTGAAGGCCTGAGGAGCAAACAATGACCATGCCAACTCCAAAGTGTCCATGGCGCATGCAGGTCCACCACATCCGGCAGGAGACGCCGGATGTCTGGACCCTGTCGCTGTTATGCCACGACTATTATCCTTACCGCGCAGGTCAGTACGCGCTGGTCAGCATCCGTAACAGCGCCGGGCAGCTGCGCGCTTACACCCTCTCCTCCACACCTGGGGTGAGCGAGTACCTCACGTTGACCATCCGGCGGCTTGACGGAGGGGCTGGATCTGGCTGGCTGACGCAGGAGGTCAAACGCGGTGATTATTTATGGCTGTCCGATGCGCAGGGAGATTTTACCTGCGACAACCAGCGCAACGACAAATTGCTGTTGCTGGCCGCGGGCTGTGGGGTAACGCCGGTGATGTCGATGCGCCGCTGGCTGGCAAAATATCGCCCGCAGGCAGATGTGCAGGTAATTTTCAGCGTGCGTTCTCCCGAAGACGTGATTTTTGCCGATGAATGGCAACAGTATCCGGTCACCCTGGTGGCGGAGCACAACGCTACCGAGGGCTTTCTGGCCGGTCGCCTGACGCCGGAGATCCTGCGCCGTGTACCGGATCTCGCCTCACGTACGGTGATGACCTGTGGACCCGCGCCCTATATGGAGCAGGTGGAGAAAGAGGTTCGCGCGCTCGGTGTGACGCAGTTCTTTAAGGAAAAATTCTTCACGCCGGTAGCTGAAGCGGCGACCAGCGGCCTGAGATTTACCAAACTCGAACCCGCAAAAACCTTCTTTGCGCCTGTCGGCACAACGCTGCTGGAAGCCTTTGAAAGTAATAAAATCGCGGTGAATGCGGCCTGTCGCGCCGGGGTTTGCGGTTCATGCAAAACGCAGGTGGTATCCGGGGAATATCAGATCAACAGTACGATGACGTTAACAGCGCAGGAGATTGCTGACGGCTATGTGCTGGCCTGCTCATGCCACCCACAAAGCGACTTAGTGCTGGCGTAAATACTTTGCCAGGTAACGGAACCAAAGCCCTTCTCTTACGGGAAGGGCATTTTACTGATTAGCGCCATTCTGCCGGGGCAAGGGAATAACGGCCTGCACCCATAAATGCCAGCGCCAGTGCGGCAACAAAGAAATAGACCAGGCTTTCAATGGCCCAGGCACCGGTTTTATCCAGCGCGCCGGTGTTGGCAATACCCACCATTAACCAGGCAACAACCATTGTAAACGCCAGTCCCAGAGCAGCCGGACGGGTCAGAATACCCAGAATAATCAGAATCGGACAAATAACTTCACCAATCAGCACACCGTAAGCGATAAAACCCGGGAATCCTTTCGCCACCAGCATACCGGCAATACCATCAACACCATCGATAAGCTTGTGCATTCCGTGGAACAACATCAGTCCACCGACTGCCAGACGCAGCAGTAAACGACCAAAGTCTTCGTGCGCCAACATCTTATTAACAGAACTTAACAGAGATTTAACCATTTGAAATGATTCCTATTTTTATCTTACCCATTACAGATTATTCTTAATCCTGAAATAAATAAACCCCTAAGTATTCAGGGGGAATATAAATCAAGCACATGACATTTCATCGACGGCGGTTGCGCAGAATATCACCAGCGCCCCTCCCTGGCTGATACAGGCCCGACGCAGGTGAACTGGCGAAAACTCATCGGCTCAGGTAAAACATTGTTCTGGCTTTCCAGATTATCTTTCCTGCCATCATGCAAAACACCCCGGCGACATGAAAGATAACCTGTAGATAAGGAAATACGATGATCGATTTACGCAGCGATACCGTCACCCGCCCGAGTCGTGCCATGCTCGAACAGATGTTATCCGCCCCTGTCGGTGACGATGTTTACGGCGATGACCCCACCGTCAACGAACTGCAACGCTACGCCGCTGCGCTGAGTGGCAAAGAGGCCGCCCTTTTCCTGCCAACCGGCACCCAGGCCAATCTGGTTGCCCTCCTCAGCCACTGTGAACGCGGCGAAGAGTATATTGTCGGCCAGGGTGCGCATAATTATCTGTATGAGGCCGGTGGCGCCGCCGTTCTCGGCAGCATTCAGCCACAGCCCATTGATGCCGCAGCGGACGGCAGTCTGCCGCTGGATAAAGTCGCGGCAAAAATCAAACCGGATGATATCCACTTCGCCCGCACCCGCCTGCTCAGTCTTGAAAACACCCATAACGGTAAAGTGCTGCCGCGCGAGTACCTTAAGCAGGCGTGGGACTTTACCCGCCAGCAGGGTCTGGCCCTGCACGTGGATGGCGCGCGCATCTTCAATGCGGTGGTAGAGTACGGCTGCGAACTGCGAGAGATTACGCAGTTTTGCGACTCGTTCACCATTTGTCTGTCCAAAGGGCTGGGCACCCCGGTCGGCTCCCTGCTCGTGGGTGAGCGCGACTACATCAAACGCGCAACCCGCTGGCGTAAGATGACCGGAGGCGGTATGCGTCAGGCAGGCATTCTCGCGGCGGCAGGTCTGTATGCGCTGGAAAACAACGTTCAGCGTCTGAAAGAAGATCATGAAAATGCCGCCTGGCTGGCAGGGCAGCTACGGGAAATTGGGGCTGATGTCATGCGTCATGATACCAACATGCTGTTTGTGCGCGTGGGCGAAGAGAATGCTGCCGCGCTGGGGGCATTTATGCATCAACGCGGCGTACTGATTAACGCCTCTCCCGTTGTACGCCTGGTGATGCATCTTGATGTCAGTCGTGCGCAACTCGCCGAAGTGGTCAGCCACTGGCAGGCGTTTTTACAGCGCTAAGGAGCAGGACGTGCCACAACCCATCCTGGTCCTCGGCGCAAGCGGCTATATCGGGCAACATCTGATTGCGGCCTTAAGCCAGCAGGACCATCAGGTGCGCGCGGCGGCACGTCAACTCTCCCGTCTGCAAAAGCAGCAGTTACCGGGAGTAACCTGCCACGAGGTGGATCTCAGTTGGCCTGAGGATCTGCCGTCATTATTGCAGGGTGTGGATACCCTGTATTACCTGGTGCACAGCATGGGAGAAGGCGGCGATCTGCTGGCCCAGGAGCGGCAAATCGCCCTTAATGTGCGTGACGCATTACGGGACGTCCCCGTAAAGCAGGTTATCTTTCTCAGCTCATTGCAGGCCAAAGAGTCCAGCGAATCTCACCATCTGAAGGCCCGTCAGCTTACCGGCGATCTGCTACGGGATGCAGGCGTGCCGGTAACAGAATTGCGGGCAGGTATTATCGTCGGCGCCGGGTCAGCAGCCTTCGAAGTGATGCGCGATATGGTCTATAACCTCCCCGTGCTGACGCCGCCGCGCTGGGTGCGCTCAAGAACCACGCCCATCGCTCTTGAGAATTTGCTCCACTACCTGCTCGAATTACGTCACCAGGCCTCTGCCGCGCATCGGGTTTTTGAAGCCGCAGGCCCGGAAATTCTCAGCTACCAGCAACAGTTTAAACACTTTATGGCGGTCAGCGGCGTGCATCGCCCGCTCGTCGCCATCCCGATGCCTACCCGGCTGATTTCTGTCTGGTTTTTACAGGTGATCACCTCCGTGCCGCCAACCATAGCGCAAAGTCTGATCCAGGGGCTGAAACACGATCTGCTGGCCGATGACGCCACGCTGCGTCAGTTGATCCCGCAAACCCTGGTCCCTTTTGACGAAGCGGTACGGCGTACCCTACGGGAAGAAGAAAAACTGGTGAACTCTGCCGACTGGGGTTATTCCCCGCAGGCTTTCTCCCGCTGGCGTCCGCAATATGGTTACTTCCCCAAACAGGCCGGATTTAGCGTAAAAACCAGCGCCAGCCTGACGGACCTCTGGCAGGTTGTTAATCAGATCGGCGGCAAGGAGCGCTATTTCTTCGGCAATATCCTCTGGCAAACCCGTGCCGCCCTCGACAGGCTGATGGGCCACCGGCTGGCAAAAGGTCGCCCGGAAAAGGCCCTGCTGGAAGTTGGCGACCAGGTCGATAGCTGGCGGGTGATTATCGCCGAGCCCAACGAGCAACTGGCGCTGTTGTTCGGCATGAAAGCGCCAGGGCTGGGGCGACTCAGTTTTACCCTGACGGATAAAGGAAAGTACCGTCTACTGGATGTCCGCGCCTTCTGGCATCCACTGGGGATGCCTGGTTTGCTCTACTGGCTGCTGATGATCCCGGCGCATCTGTTTATCTTCCGGGGAATGGCGCGGCGAATTGCCCATCTGGCAGAACAAACCGCACACAAAAACTGAATCCGGACACTATTCTTTCACGTTTCCCATTGCATAGCGGCGTATTTCACGGAAGAATGCGCACGCAATGAATGCGGGTCACTATAGTGGATAGCTATGAAGGTTCTGGTCACCGGCGCAACCAGCGGTTTGGGTCGAAATGCCGTCGAATATTTACGCCATAAAGGCATCAGCGTCCGCGCAACCGGGCGTAATAAGGCGATGGGTGCGCTGCTGACAAAAATGGGTGCGGAATTCATCCATGCCGATCTCACCGAACTGGTTTCCTCCCAGGCCAAAGCGATGCTGACCGGTGTCGATACCCTCTGGCACTGTTCCAGCTTCACCTCTCCCTGGGGCACGCAGGCGGCATTCGATCTCGCCAACGTCCGCGCCACCCGCCGCCTCGGTGAGTGGGCGGTTGCCTGGGGAGTGCGTAACTTTATTCATATCTCTTCACCGTCGCTCTATTTTGATTATCACCATCATCATCAGATTGGCGAAGAGTTTCGTCCGACGCGTTTTGCCAATGAGTTTGCCCGCAGCAAAGCGGCGAGCGAAGAGGTGATCCAGCTACTGGCCCAGGCGAACCCCAATACCCGCTTTACCATCCTGCGCCCGCAAAGTTTATTTGGCGCCCATGACAAGGTGCTGATCCCGCGGCTTGCGCAGATGATGCACCATTACGGCAGCGTGCTGCTGCCGCGCGGTGGGCGGGCGACGGTTGATATGACCTATTACGAAAACGCCGTGCATGCAATGTGGCTGGCAAGCCAGCAGGCCTGCGATGCCTTGCCATCCGGACGGGCCTATAACATCACTAATGGCGAGCCACGCACGCTGCGCAGCATTGTGCAAAAACTCATCGATGAGCTGGGCGTGGACTGCCGGATCCGCTCGGTGCCATACGCGATGCTGGATATGGTCGCCCGCAGCATGGAGCGCTTTGGCAATAAATCAGCCAAAGAGCCTGCTTTCACCCATTACGGCGTTTCCAAGCTGAATTTTGACTTTACCCTCGATATCAGCCGTGCGGAAAAAGAGCTCGGGTATCAGCCCATCGTCACCATTGATGACGGAATTATCCGCACCGCTCACTGGCTCAAAGATCACGGCAAGCTGTAGTCCGTTAGCCCTGCCCGTATTTCTCCAGTAACGCTTCTGCTATCGCCAGACTTTGTGCATCGGCCTCGCCGTTCCACAAAGCCTGGCGAAAATGCATCTGGAACGCCATGATGACCCTCTTGCGCTGGACTTGTGTCATCTCTGGTTTAACCTCATAGCCGTAACGCGCCAGTAGATCGAGCAGCGCTGCGCTGTCAACCGGTTCATACGGAGAACGGCCGTTGAGATAAAAGGCCACCCGCGCGTCATCGGGCCAGGCGCCTATCCCCAGCGCCGCCAGTTCACGCCACGGAAACAGTGGTCCAGGGTCGTCCTTGCGCTGAGGGGCGATATCCGCATGCGCCACCACGTTCTGAGGCAGTATGTTGTAACTATTGATAATATCTTTCGCCAACGGGATCAGCGCCTCAATTTGCGCCGGGGAAAACGGCGTGAATTGCTTTCGCCCGTCGATATTTTGCCAGCCCCGATTTTCCAGCTCGATGCCCACGGAGGTGTCATTGATGCGGGTGGCATTACGCCAGAAGCTGACGCCGGCATGCCACGCAAGCTCCTTCTCCGGAACAAGTTGCCAGATGCGCGGTTTGCCATTGCGCACCGGAGGCTGTTGCGGGATTAAGTAATGAGAGCTGACCTGCTTGCCGGTCAACGTCGCCAGCGAAGCATCAAAATCATCCGCAGTGTAGTGGATCACCAGCACTTTAATTCTGGGCAACGCGGCCTGCGCCTGACGACGGGTGTCGAGTTGATAGTCGGGCTTGTCCACAATCCCTTGTTCACCCGCACACCCCGCCAGCAGAGTCAGAAAGAGTAAAACGATAAAACGCTTCATCCGTGTAATTTCACCGCCATTGTGCTGACACTGACTGCCACGCGGCAGTGCTCAACGCCGGGCTGCACTTCGCGGGTTGTGGAAAACGGCATCTGTTTCTCCTTGTCATATTAACGGGTTACTACCCACATTATCGATTCAATACACTATTCTTGAAAGGTACGTCATTTTGAAGCGAAATAAGGAAATCATCATGCGCTTTTCAGCTTTGACTCTCGCTTTACCCGGTGCACTGTTGCTCAGTGCCTGTACCACCGTTACCCCCGCGTTTAAGGATATCGGCACCCGCAGCGGTCCGTGCATCGAAGGCGGCCCTGATGCAATAGCCCAGCAATTATACGACTATCGCATTCAGCATCGGAGCAATAACCTGACGGCTCTGCGTCCTTACCTCAGCGACAGTCTGGCGGCATTACTCGCCGAGGCCAGCCGTGATAATCGCAATACCCCTCTGCTGCACGCCGATCCGTTCTCCAGCCGTCCGACCACGCCAGACAAAGCCGTTGTCGCCAGCGCATCGACCATTCCCAATACTGACGCGCGCAATATTCCGCTGCGGGTTACGCTTTCTCAGGGTAACCAGCACTGGCAGGATGAGGTGCTGATGACGCGTGAAGGCCAGTGCTGGGCGGTGGATGACGTGCGCTATCTGGGCGGTTCGGTACACGCCCCGGCCGGAAGCTTACGCCAGTCCGTGGAGCACCGGTAGAGAATCCAGCGTGAGAATGTGGGAAATCCCGCGTAATCCCCGCAAAATGTCTGGCATTCCAGGGCGAATGCCGACATTTATGCCTGCTTCCCTCTCGCCCCGGTATTTTGTGCTAACTTTATGGGGTAACACGGTTTATATTTAAGTTTTAACGCACAAATATTGCATAACTATTCTGCGAACGTTACTATTTGCGGCCTCAATTGCTATTAGATTGCCTCGATGAGTATAAAATTAAACGGCATTAACTGCTTCTATGGCGCGCACCAGGCGCTTTTTGACATTACGCTTGACTGCCCGCAGGGCGAAACGCTGGTGCTCCTTGGTCCAAGCGGTGCGGGCAAAAGCTCTTTGCTGCGCGTGCTCAACCTGCTTGAACAGCCACGTTCGGGCCAGTTAAGCACTGCAGGCAATCATTTTGATTTTGCCAAAACGCCGTCTGATAAAGCGATTCGCGACCTGCGCCAGAACGTCGGCATGGTTTTTCAGCAATATAACCTCTGGCCTCATCTCACCGTGGTGCAAAACCTGATTGAAGCGCCCTGCCGTGTGCTGGGTCTCAGTAAAGATGAAGCCCTTGCTCGCGCGGATAAACTGCTGGAGCGTTTACGCCTCAAACCTTATAGCGACCGTTATCCGCTGCACCTTTCCGGCGGCCAGCAGCAGCGTGTGGCTATTGCCCGTGCGCTGATGATGGAACCGCAGGTACTGCTGTTTGATGAACCAACGGCGGCGCTGGATCCGGAAATTACCGCGCAGATCGTCAGCATTATTCGTGAACTGGCAGAAACCGGCATTACGCAGGTTATCGTGACCCACGAAGTTGAAGTGGCACGCAAAACCGCCAGCCGCGTGGTCTATATGGAAAACGGTCATATTATCGAACAAGGGGATGCGGGCTGCTTTACCACGCCGCAGACCGATGCCTTTAAATATTACTTATCTCACTGATGTTCTTGGGGAAATAACAATGAAAAAACTCGTGATCGCCGCATTGCTTGCCAGCGTCAGCCTGACGGCAACCGCAGCCCAGACTATCCGTTTCGCCACCGAAGCAAGCTATCCTCCGTTTGAATCAACCGACGCGAACAACAAAATTGTTGGTTTTGACGTTGATCTGGCCAATGCGCTGTGCAAAGAGATTGATGCGACCTGTACTTTTACTAACCAGGCCTTTGACAGCCTTATCCCCAGCCTGAAATTCCGTCGCTTTGATGCGGTGATGGCGGGCATGGACATTACCCCTGAGCGCGAAAAACAGGTGCTGTTCACCACTCCTTACTACGACAACTCTGCGCTGTTCGTTGGTCAGAGCGGTAAACTCGCTGGCATTGACGCGCTGAAAGGCAAAAAAGTGGGCGTGCAGAACGGTACCACGCATCAGAAATTCATTAACGACAAACACCCGGAAATTACGACTGTTCCTTACGACAGCTATCAGAACGCGCGTCTGGACCTGCAAAACGGTCGTATCGATGCCGTATTTGGCGATACCGCAGTGGTAACCGAATGGCTGAAAGCCGACGATAAGCTGGCGGCCGTCGGCGATAAAGTGACGGATAAAGAGTACTTCGGTACTGGCCTGGGTATTGCTGTACGTCAGGGCAACACCGAGCTGCAGCAGAAATTCAATGCAGCACTGGAAAAAGTGAAGAAAGATGGGACTTACGAGACCATCTACAGCAAATGGTTCCAGAAGTAATCTGAATGAACGAATTTTTTCCTTTAGCAAGCGCCGCCGGGATGACCGTCGGCCTTGCCGTTTGCGCACTGATTATCGGCCTGGTTCTGGCGATGCTCTTTGCGGTATGGGAGTCCGCAAAGTGGGCTCCTGTTGCGTGGGCAGGCACAGCTCTGGTCACTATTTTGCGCGGACTGCCAGAGATTCTGGTCGTGCTGTTCATCTATTTTGGCTCTTCACAGCTGCTGCTTATCCTCTCTGACGGTTTCAGTATCAACCTTGGATTTGTGCAAATCCCGGTGCAGGTGCAGATTGAAAACTTCGACGTCAGTCCGTTCCTGTGCGGCGTGATTGCGCTGTCGCTGCTGTACTCCGCTTATGCCTCGCAAACGCTGCGTGGTGCGCTCAAAGCTGTGCCGCAGGGGCAATGGGAATCAGGCCAGGCGCTGGGGCTGTCGAAAAGCGCGATATTTTTCCGTCTGGTCATGCCGCAAATGTGGCGTCATGCCCTGCCAGGGCTGGGTAATCAGTGGCTGGTGCTGCTGAAAGATACGGCGCTGGTGTCGCTTATCAGCGTCAACGACCTGATGCTGCAAACCAAAAGTATCGCCACCCGGACGCAGGAGCCTTTTACCTGGTATATCGTGGCCGCCGCTATCTATCTGGTCGTCACCCTGCTAAGCCAATGGATCCTCAAACGCATTGACCTGCGTGCGACGCGTTTTGAACGGAGACCAGGCTGATGCTGGAATTTTTCCCGGAATTATTTAAAGGCCTGCACACCAGCCTGACGCTGACCGTTGCCTCGCTGATTGTGGCTTTGATCCTGTCGCTGCTTTTCACCATCGTGCTGACGCTAAAAACCCCGGTGCTGTCCTGGGTGGTACGCGGCTATATCACGTTGTTTACCGGTACGCCGCTGCTGGTGCAGATCTTCCTGATCTACTACGGTCCGGGCCAGTTTCCGGTCCTGCAGGAATATCCGCTAATCTGGCATCTGCTCTCAGAGCCCTGGCTGTGTGCGCTGATGGCCCTGTCGTTGAACAGCGCGGCCTATACCACCCTGCTGTTTCATGGAGCAATTCGCGCCATCCCGGAAGGGCAATGGCAGTCATGCAGTGCGCTGGGGATGAGCAAGAAAGACACCCTGGCCATTCTGCTGCCTTATGCCTTTAAACGCGCCCTGTCGTCCTATTCGAACGAAGTGGTACTGGTCTTCAAAAGTACCTCACTGGCCTACACCATCACGCTGATGGAGGTGATGGGTCACGGTCAGTTGCTGTACGGACGGACTTATGACGTGACGGTATTTGGTGCCGCAGGCATCATTTACCTGGTGGTCAACGGCCTGCTGACGTTGATGATGCGCCTGATCGAACGTAAAGCGCTGGCATTTGAACGCCGAAATTAGTGTCCCCGTCATACTTTGGGCTTACCGGTCATGGTAAGCCCTTATTTCTGTCTGCTAAAAAAATACTGCATTAATAATCAGTAATGTCACCGTCCCTGTTGCCCAGAGGATAGTTGACGTTACGCTCCACACACGTATCTGTTCCTGAACCTCGGTGACGCCAAGCGAACGATTCACGACCCAGAAATAGGCATCATTGAAATAAGAGAACATGAAAGAACCAATTGTGCAGCCCAGTCCGGCAATCACGGGATCAACACCAAGCGTGCCTATCATCGGTGCTGTAATGCTTGCTGCGGTGATCATGGCGACGGCACCTGATCCCTGAATAAGGCGAATTAGCGTTGAAATGGTCAGCGGTAACAGGACGCCTGGCACACCAATATCAACAATATACTGGGCGATCATATTCCCTGCGCCAGAATCACGTAGCACCATGCCTAATGCCCCGCCGCCGCCGATCACCAGAAAAATGATGCCAGCAGAACGGATAGCATTTTCCATTCCGTTGGTAACTTCTTTGCGCTCAAATCGGCTACCAAGTCCAACAATGGCGATAAGCAAGCCAATGCCAACTGCAATAACGGGGTGGCCCAACACCATCAACATCTTTGCAATTGTCCCCTGCCAGCTATCGCCGGGCGTGGTATGAAATTCCCGGGAGAATGTCGCCAGCAGAATAAGCACAATTGGAACAATCAAGGGGGCAAAAGAGATAAGCGTGCCTGGTAGTTGCTGTTCATCTTCCGCGTTCTGTGCAACGGGCGTTAAGCGTTCACGGGTAAAGCCGCTATCATCGTCCGTCGGGACAAGATAAATCTTTTTGCCAAGCGAGCGGGTATATAAAAAACCGGCAATAGCAACCGGGATCGCGATCACCATACTCCAGAGCATAAAGGTGCCGATCGGCATATTGAACTGGGAAACGACGCCAAAGGGGCCAACCGCCGGGGGGATCATGCTATGGCTGATCACCAGACCTGCCGCAAGGGTCGCGCCCAGCCCGACAACCGATTTACCGGTCGAGCGCGAAATGGCTTTCACTAACGGAACCAGCACGATAAACGCGGAATCACAAAACACAGCCATAGAGACAATCAGGCCAATCAGCACCAGCGCCAGCTCTTCCCGCCCCTTGCCTAACAGGTTGATAAAGGTCATCGCCATCAGCTTTGAAGCACCGCTCATCTGTAGCAGAGCCCCCATCATGACGCCAAAGCCAATGACGATCCCAATGTGACCCAGCGTTCCACCAAACCCCTTAGTAATGGCAACGATCATTGCTTCACTGCCCATTCCGCCAAGTGAACCTGTTATCACTGCCGCAATAATCAGCGCCGGGAAGGCCGGAATACGTGTTTTGAGGATCATAAATAGCAGAGCAGCTATAGCAACCAACAACCCCCCAATCACCCGAAAGCTGTTGAGTTCAGCGGATGCAGAATTTCCGACAAAGAAAATAATCAGGCCGATGATAAGTATCATGACCCCTTTTAAGCCCGGAGCTAATCCGGACCTGGCCATATCCATTGATTTAACCGACATAACGCTCTCCATTTAATAAGGGCAGGCGCACACCTGCCCTGGACTCATCATCTGACAAAGCATGGTGCGTAAAGCGCAGCGAGTCTGACAGCTTCAATCAGACTGACAGGATCTGCTATCCCCTTCCCGGCAATATCATTCGCGGTACCGTGATCGACTGAGGTCCGAAGAACAGGCATCCCGTTAGTGATCGAAATCGTGCGGTGGAAATCGACCTTTTTTGTTGCGATATGCCCCTGGTCATGATAAGGCGAGAGCACGGCGTCGTATTTTCCCTGCAACGCAAAATGAAAAACGCTGTCGGCCGGTTTCGGGTCGGTAATGTTGATCCCCTGAGCCCGCGCCATTTGGACGCCAGGCAGCAAAATATCATCATCTTCGGTACCAAAAAGTCCATGCTCACCGCCGTGGGGGTTGATGGCGGCAATGGTCAGTCGAGGTTCAGCCAGGCCAAGGCGTTTTAATGCCGCAGTGCAACGAATCGCGTAATCGCACACTTTCTCCGGCGTCAGGCTTTGAATGGCATTAACCAGTGAAAGATGGCGGGTCAGGAAGAAAACTCTCAAATCAAGCACCTGAAACATCGTAAGGGGGTCTTTGGTTCCGGTCAGTTCACCGAAAATTTCGGTATGTCCGATAAAATTGACCTTCCCGGCCTTAAGTGATTCTTTGTTGATGGGCGTTGTCGCTACGGCATCGACGTCGCCGGACATCGCCTGCTCCACCGCCAGTTTGATACAGTCGTAGGCAGCCTTACCACATTGCCCCTGAATTTCGCCTGGCCGCAACTGAGCCATATTCAGCGTCCCTTTTTCAAAAAGGTTAAGGAAGGTGCGATTTAATCGTCAGTTATGAGAACATAAGGCTTTCTTTGCCATAGATTTTTCACGATGCCCGC
>NZ_CBFFRJ010000140.1:0-12599 GCF_965644225.1 Phytobacter sp. V91
GGCGGCTCATGGTTTGTCGGCGCCTTTGAGGCGCTCACCCTAAAGCCTCCGGCTCTGCCGGAGGATACTTACTATGCGATCTCACTGTCGGGCGATCCGGTGGTGTATTCAGGAAATAAGGTCGATGGTTATCTCGATTTGCTTCTGCAATGTGCCGATCAAATATCGTATGGACTGGGATACAGGAATGAAAACGCTTATTTAAGAAAAGGAAACTGATGTAATGAAAAAGTTCAGTGGCATTATTCCCCCGGTCTCCAGCACCTTTGACCGCGATGGCAATCCTGATAAAACAGCCATGCAAGCCGTGGCCGACTTCCTGATTGAAAAAGGGGTCGATGGGCTGTTCTATCTGGGCACCGGCGGCGAATTCAGCCAGATGAATACCCACCAGAGAATGGCCTTTGCCGAAGCGGCGGTGGCCATTGCCGACAAACGTGTGCCGGTGCTGATTGGCGTCGGTTCACCGTCCACTGAAGAAGCCGTAAAACTGGCGCGCCATGCCGAAGCCTGCGGCGCAGACGCGGTGGTCGCCATTAATCCGTACTACTGGAAAGTCGCGCCACGTAATCTGGATGACTACTACCAGCAAATTGCGCGCAGCGTCAGTCTGCCGGTGATTATCTACAACTTCCCGGATCTGACAGGCCAGGATTTAACTCCGGCAATCGTTAAGCGCCTGGTGCTGGCAAACGACAATATCGTCGGCATCAAAGACACCATCGACAGCGTGGGTCACCTGCGCGCCATGATCAATACCGTGAAAGCCGTCCGCCCGGATTTCTCCGTCTTCTGCGGCTACGACGACCATTTGCTTAACACGCTGCTGCTCGGCGGCGATGGCTCTATTACCGCCAGCGTCAACTTTGCGCCGGAGCTGTCCGTCGGCATCTACCGCGCCTGGCAGCAAAACGATCTGGCCACGGCGGCAACGCTCAATAAGAAACTGCTCCAGCTACCGTCGATTTATGCGCTGGAGACGCCTTTCGTCTCGCTGATTAAATACGCCATGCAGTGCGTTGGCCTGCCGGTAAATACATATTGCCTGCCGCCGATCCTCGAGGCCTCTGAAGAGGCAAAAGCCCAGGTTCGCGAGCTGTTAGCCGCCCAGGGCATGCTGAAATAATAAGGGGGCATCATGTCTGTTCGCGCAATTTTTGCTAACGAAAACCGGGAGATTTACCGCATCCGAACCCACGCGGCGGGCCCGCAGGGTGAACTGCCGCTGACCCCGGAAATGCTGATCAATCGCCCCAGCGGCGACATTTTTGGGATGACGATGAATGCCGGGATGGGCTGGGCGCCGGACGAACTCAACCGCGATGGCATTTTGCTTCTCAGCACCCTGGGTGGACTTCGTGAGGCCGACGGCAAACCTGCCGCGCTGGCCCTGCATCAGGGGCATTACGAGCTGGACGTCCAGATGAAAGCGGCAGCGGAGGTTATCAAAAACAACAACGCCCTGCCCTATGCGGTGTATGTTTCCGACCCGTGCGATGGCCGAACCCAGGGCACGACCGGGATGTTTGATTCTCTGCCCTACCGTAACGATGCCTCAATGGTGATGCGCCGCCTGATCCGCTCCCTGCCTGACGCCAAAGCGGTGATCGGCGTCGCCACCTGCGATAAAGGACTGCCCGCCACCATGATGGCGCTGGCCTCCCAGCATAATAAAGCGACGGTGTTGATCCCAGGCGGTGCCACGTTACCCGCCCGCAACGGCGAAGATAACGGCAAGGTGCAGACCATCGGCGCGCGTTTTGCCAACGGCGAACTGTCGTTAAAAGACGCGCGCCGCGCGGGCTGCCAGGCCTGCGCCTCATCCGGCGGCGGCTGCCAGTTTCTGGGGACCGCAGGCACCTCACAGGTGGTTGCCGAAGGACTGGGCCTGGCACTCCCTCATTCGGCGCTGGCGCCGTCGGGTGAACCGGTGTGGCAGGAGATTGCCCGGGCCTCCGCACGGGCCGCGTTGCTGTTGATACAAAAAGGCATCACCACCAAAGATATCCTGACGGATAAAGCCATTGAAAACGCCATGATGGTACACGCGGCCTTCGGCGGCTCCACCAATCTGCTGTTGCATATCCCGGCGATTGCCCACCAGGCGGGTTGCCATATTCCTACAGTGGAAGACTGGATCCGTATTAACAAACAGGTGCCGCGCCTGGTCAGCGTGCTGCCCAACGGCCCGGTTTACCATCCGACGGTGAATGCCTTTATGGCCGGTGGGGTGCCGGAAGTGATGCTGCATTTGCGCAGCCTGGGTTTATTGCACGAAGAGGTGATGACCGTCACCGGCAATACCCTCAAAGAGAACCTCGACTGGTGGGAACAGTCCGAACGTCGGCAGATATTTAAAGATCTGCTGCGCGAACAGGAGCAGGTCGCGCCGGACGACGTGATTATGTCGCCTGAGCAGGCGGCGAAGCGCGGCCTGACATCCACCATTACCTTCCCGGTCGGCAATATTGCGCCGGAAGGCTCGGTGATAAAGTCCACCGCCATCGATGCCTCAGTCATTAACGCAGAGGGCATTTACTACCACAAGGGCGAGGCTAAGGTTTATCTCTCCGAGAAAACCGCGATTTACGATATCAAGCACGACAAAATTAAAGCCGGGGATATTCTGGTGATTATTGGCGTCGGCCCTTCCGGCACCGGTATGGAAGAGACCTATCAGGTCACCAGCGCGCTTAAGCATCTCTCTTACGGCAAGCATGTGTCACTGATTACCGATGCCCGTTTTTCCGGCGTCTCTACCGGGGCCTGTATTGGTCACGTGGGGCCGGAGGCTTTAGCCGGGGGCGCTATCGGTAAATTACGTACCGGCGATATTGTCTAAATTAAAATTGACTGTAAACAACTGCATGGGGAGGTAAATTTCTTAGGCACCCGTGACCACAAAATATTACCCTCGCGGGAACAGGCCAGCGCAATATTAAATAACCGCAGCAGCCACCCGGATTTAATGCCCGACCCGGAATTACCGGACGACACCCGCCTGTGGGCGATGCTCCAGGCCTTAAGCGGCGGGACCTGGCGCGGCTGTATTTATGACGTCAACAGAATTAGTGAAGCCCTGCGGGACAGTCTTATAAAATCTGAAAAATAACCTACACCTATTATTTAAGCACTGAAACCTTAACGCGGCAGATATATGCCGCGTAACAGGTCACGTACTTATCATTATAAAGAGGATCTTATGCCACTATTTATCGTCGTGGCAGGTATTGCTGTACTCCTGCTTTTAACCATAAAAATAAAATTAAACACCTTTGTTTCGTTAATTATTGTCTCTATCGGTGTCGCCATCGCCAGTGGAATGGGTTTGCATAAAGTCGTTGCCTCGGTTGAATCCGGCCTTGGCGGAACTCTGGGGCATATTGGTCTGATATTCGGCTTCGGCGTGATGCTCGGGCGCTTATTGTCCGATGCCGGGGGTGCGCAGCGTATCGCCCTGACCATGCTGAAATACTTCGGGGCGAAGAAACTGGACTGGGCGGTGGTCTGCTCGGCGTTTATCGTCGGAATTGCGCTCTTCTTCGAAGTGGGCCTGATTCTGTTGGTGCCGATTTTGTTCGCCATCGCCCGCGAAGCCAGAATATCGCCGATGTATATGTGCGTCCCGATGCTCTCCGGTTTACTGGTGGCGCATGGTTTCCTGCCGCCGCATCCCGGTCCGACCGTGATTGCCAGAGAGTACGGGGCGGACGTCGGCGTGGTGCTGCTTTACGGTATTGCCGTCGGTATTCCGACCTTTATTCTCTGCGGCCCGCTGCTGAATAAAGTCTGCCAGCGCCTGATCCCCGAGGCGTTTAAAAAAGAGGGCAATATTGCCTCTCTGGGAGCAACCAAAAGCTTTAGCGAGAATGAGATGCCGGGCTTTGGCATCAGCTTTTTAACCGCCATGTTGCCGGTCATTCTCATGGCGCTGGTCACCGTCATGCAGATGGCGCGCCCGAAAGATGCCGTCGAGCCAGGCATGCTGTACAACCTGATGCTGTTTGTTGGTAACTCCACCATCGCGATGCTGATTTCCCTGCTCTTTGCCATTTACACCATGGGCGTGGCGCGCGGAAAAACCATTGAAGAACTGATGGGCTCCTGTAGTAAGGCTATTGCCGGTATTGCCGGTCTGCTGCTGATTATCGGCGGCGGCGGGGCGTTTAAGCAGGTGCTGATAGATTCCGGCGTCGGCCAGTATATTTCCACGCTGGTCAACGGGATGGATATCAACCCGATCCTGATGGCCTGGGGCGTGGCCGCTTTCCTGAGGATTTGCCTGGGATCCGCCACCGTCGCGGCGATCTCCACCGCCGGGCTGGTTATTCCGCTGCTGGCGGCCCATCCGAACACTAATCTGGCGTTGATCACTCTGGCGACTGGCGCAGGCTCCTGCATCTGTTCGCACGTTAATGACGCCAGCTTCTGGATGATTAAGGACTTCTTCGGCCTGACCACCAAAGAGACGCTATTGTCCTGGACGCTGATGTCGACCCTGCTGTCCGTATGCGGCCTGCTGTTTATCCTGCTTGCCAGTATAGCGATTTAACCCCTCTGCCAGCCCCGGTCAGCACACCGGGGCTGTCAGCGTTGTTAGTTACTGGCCAGACGCACAAAGGTTTCCTGCAACTGCGCAGGCTTACGCACGCCCTGGTGCAGTTCAAGCACCCGGCCCTGACTGTCGATAAGGACCGAGGTCGGCGTACCAATCACCTTGTAGCGCTCCTGGGTGATTTTCAGCTGATCGCGCAGTACCGGGTAAGTAATTTGATGCTTAACCAGTAACGCATTGATATCCAACGAGTCCGGATCGGTGTTGACGGCCACCACCACCACTTTGTCGCCATACTCTTTGCTCAGCGCTTGCAGGCTATCCATCTCCGACAGGCAACCGCCGCAGCCGGAAGACCAGAAGTTGAGGTACACGCCTTTGCCTTTCCAGTTATCGAGACTGGCGTCTTTACCGTACATATCAAAGGCGGCCAGTGCCGGTGCGGGCGCGCCCTGCGCCAGTTTCTCTTCTTTACAGCCGCTCAAAAGTACCAGCAGCAACAACACAAATCCGTTAAGCCAGCGCATGGTGTGAGCTCTCCTCGCCAAGATATTTACCGTGTTGTAACCGCACAATGCGGTCTGCAAACTGCCCCAGCGCCGGGTTGTGCGTCACCATCACGATGGTGCGTCCCTGGCGGTGCAGGTCGGTCAGCAGATCCAGCACCCGCTGTTCATTTTCTTCATCGAGGTTACCGGTGGGTTCGTCGGCAAAAATCACCGGCGGCTCATTCACCAGCGCACGGGCGATACAGACCCTTTGTTGCTCGCCGCCGGAGAGCTGGCTCGGCAGGTGCGTGACACGATGCTCCAGCCCGACCTGAGCGAGCACCGCGCGGGCGGCGGCTTCATCAACCACGCTGTGGTAATGCTGCGCCAGCATGACGTTTTCCAGCGCCGTCAGAAACGGGATCAGGTGAAACTGCTGGAAAACGAGGCCAATTTTCTCGGCGCGAAAGCGGCGGCGGCCCTCTTCATCAAGCGCCGCCGCATCGGTGCCGTCGAGGATAACCTGGCCTTCGGTGGCGGTATCCAGACAGGTCAGAATGTTCATCAGCGTGGTTTTCCCGGAGCCGGAAGCCCCCATGATCGCCACGAACTCGCCGCGCGCAATGCGCAGATTAATATCATCCAGCGCGGTAACCTCACCGAAGCGCTTAAACAGGTGGCGGGTTTCAATCGCCATCTGCGGAATATGCGTGACAGACATGGCGTTACTCTCCTTTCAACACTTTTGCAGGCTCGACGCTCACCGCGCGCCGGACCGGAACAATGGCCGCGAGCACCGCGACCAGCAAAGACAAAATCAGGGTGATGGGCAAAACAGGCAGCCGCAGGGAGATAGCGGCATTAAAGACCGTCATCCCCAGCAACTGGGCCAGCAGATAACCGAGGATCCAGCCTGTCACCACCGCCGCCAGCGCAATAATGCCGGTCTCCAGCAGCATCTGACGCATAATGTCGCCATTACGCGAGCCGAGCGCTTTTTGCAGGGCAAACTCCCTTGATCGCTCGCCGACAATCGCCATCAGCGTGGTATTTACGCACAGCGACGAGAGCGCCAGGATCACCACCGACACCAGCCCCATCAGCCCTTTTATCTTGTCGAGCACCTGCCCTTCAGAGGCTGACACCTTACGCACCGGGCGGATCTCAAGATCGGGGTATTGCTGCTGCAATCGTTGGGCGTAACTCTCAACCTGACCCACATCGTTACTCACACTCAGCAGCGCATGGCTGATTTTGTCCGGCTGATGCAGCCATTTTTGCGCCACGTCGAGGCTGACAATCAGCATGTTGTCGGTGGCATCACCGGCTTCAACTATGCCCTTCACCAGCAGCTTTTTACGCTCTTTATGATCGACAAGGGTAATGCTGTCACCTGGCTTCACGTTCAGGCGCTCGGCCAGTTTGACGCCGATCATCGCGTTCCGGTCATCAAAACTCACGCCAATCCAGTTGCCGGTGACCTGCCAGTAAGGGGCCAGTTTTTGCATTGATTCGAACCACACGCCGACGATGACCACCTTCTCAAGCTCGGTACGCGCCATGCCGTACAGCCAGGGGCTGGCGCCGTGAATCAGTCCTTGCGGGGCTTTGTCGAGAATGGCCTGTAGCTCCGGCTGCGGCATGCTCGAACCATGCGCAGGCCCGATATAGAAGTTGGCCCCGAAGGTACGCAGCTCCTCGCTCATTTTGGTGTTGATATCAAACCATACCGCAGAGAGTGCGGTCACGATGGTCGCCCCCACCGTCAGGGCGGCAAACACCACGCTGACGCGCTGTAAACGCAGGCGTAACGCTCGCCACACCAGTAACCAGAGCATGTCGCGCTTAGCGGCCATACAGCACCTCCACAGGGTAAAGACGGGCAATGCGGCGCGCCGGGAACCAGGTGCCCAGCAAGGCAATCAGGACCGCAACCACCAGCACGCACGGGAAAACAATCCACGCAAAATTGAGCGGCGCATCGAACAGCATCAGACCGATGGCTTTTGCCAGCCCCCAACCGGCAAGGCAACCCACCGCCCCCCCCACAAGGCCGCTGGATGCCGCCTCCAGGTAGAACAGGAGTAAAATTTGCCACTGCCGCGCGCCCAGCGCTTTCATCAGGCCGATCTCTTTGGCGCGTTCCATAATGGTGCTGGTCATCAGAGAGGCAATCCCCATCGCTGCGGCGGCCAGGGCGGCGAGCGTCACCACCCCCATCAGCAACTGGATTTTGTCGATAACCACCCCTTCGGAGGCTGCCACCTGCCAGACCGGGCGCACTTCCGCCCCGGAAATGGCCTCTTCAAGCTGATGCGCAATGGAAGAAACGTAGGCCGTGCAGTACCAGAGGTCATACTCTTCGGCATTCAGCGCATCGAGATTTTCACGCGCCCGGCGGGAGAGTTCGTTCTCCGGCACCGTCAGAGCGGAGACACGAATGGCCTGTACTTTGCCCGCCAGGCCAAGTAATTGCTGAACCACGCTGAGCGGCATCACCAGCTGGCTGTCCTCTTCGCCGCCGCTGGATAAAATCCCACTGACCACCACGACCTGCGAGCGGCCTTCGGTCTCGAGGGTCAGTTTATCGCCCACTTTCCAGCCGTTGTTACGCGCCAGCGCATGGCCGACCAGGGTTTGCGGCACCTCGCCAGCAGGCTCCTGCGGCCACCCGCCGGTAACCTGCCAGAACGGACTGACCGTCTGTTGCCCGGTCTGGTAACCCTCTTCGTCCGGAATATCTACCGGCTGGTTAAAAAAGGTGCCCAGCAGCCGCACGTCATGACCATTCACCGTCACTTCGCCGCCCAGCATTGGCGCAAAGCCGACGATATTGTTACGCCAGAAGATATCTTTGATATTCGGCAGTTCATTTTCGTCGAGAAAATCCTGGCCGGAGAGCGGATTGCTCTTCTCGCTGAACATCGCCGGTAACGCGGCCTGCCCGGCGGGCTCAATCAAAATATTCGCCCCGTAGGATTTCAGCTCGCGCGACATCTTATCGCCGATATCAATCGACACCGCCAGCAGCGCGGAGATCAGGCTGGAGGCCAGAAAAACCGTCAGGATCGCCAGCATTTTCCGCCGCAGGTTGCGCCCCCACGACTGGCGTAGCATTCGCCATAACATGCCTATTCCTCCTTCGCCGCGCCGGGCGCGAACTGCTCTGGAGCCGCGCGGAAGCGGTTATAGTTCGCCTCAGAGGCAAAGAACCAGGTTTTGCCGCCCCAGCTGTATTTGTACTCTGCGGCGGTGTTGGTCAGTTGCGTGTTATCGACCGGATCCGTCACCTTGATGGTCACAACCGTGGAGAAGTAGTTCACCCCCTGCGCCAGTGCGTCGCCAGGAATGGTCAGCTCTTTCTCGTCATTACGCCAGTTGTCGATAGGCACCGGGTTGCAGCCCCCCGCTTTACCGATCGACGGAATAAATATATGCACGCCGCAGGCAACGCAAATCACCTGATTGCCTTCCATCACATAACCCTGATCGCCACACAGCAGGCAGGCGTCGAAAACCACGCCAAAGCGCAGTTTGTCCGGATAACGGTTGATGATGAAGAAACGTACCGCTTTGCCGTCGTCAGCCACCCAGACAAAGCGATGGAGTTTACCGTCGCGCAGTTGCTCAACCGGCAGATGCACCATACCGTCCTGGGCCAGGGTCACCGGCTGGGCTTCGGAGAGCTGCGGCGGCTGCGAAGCCACCAGATTCCACCAGAGCTGGCTGGCAATCACCACCGCCACGCAGCCTGCCGTCGTGAGCAGCAGGCGCAGCGCGTTACGACGCTTCGCAAGAGCAAGGCGATGGGCGATGGGCTCCTGGGTGGCGCGAACATCAGCGAAAGTGCGGTGCAGGATTGGTAGCCAGCACAGGCCGAGGAACAGCAGTAAAGCGGCCCCGACCCAGTTATACATTTCTGCGTTATTGGTCACTCTGGCCACAAAACTCAGCAGCGGTTTTAACAACGGCACGACCTGTAACTTCATCAACAGCAGCAGCAGGTTTCCGCTTACTGGTAGCCACAACATCACCATCACCACCAGGGTCAGCGGCCAGTACGTCCAGCGGATGCGCCGCACCAGCATGCAACACATCGCCGCCGCCAGGCACAGAACAGCAAACGCCAGCACCAGCGACGTGAGGTTCAGCAACAGATCGGTGTTGAGCACATGGGTGCTGGTCAGCCCTTCGAGATTGGGATCCTGACCCCAGTGACGGGCGGCGCCGAACACCAGTACCGCCTGCCACAGATAGCGCACCCGATGCGGCACCCACCAGAAACTCAGCAGGAACAGGAGTGTTACCAGCACTTCCGCACTGACCAGTAACAGCTGAAGCTGTTGGGAACCTTTGAAGCTGAGCCCAAACAGCAACCCGGCGATCAGACCCGTCAGCGAGGTCCAGACCAGCGGGCGCACGGCAGGAAGCGGATTACGGCTCCAGAGCAGGCCGGAGAGCAGGGCGATGCAGAAAAAAACCTGTAGCGTGGTGACGAAAAAGTAACTCATAACTTCAACTCAACCAGGAAGGACGTGCAGCGGTCATACGCCAGAAAGCAGAGCGCGGGATGGCCAAATGACCCTCCCGCGTGGATAACACAAACAGCTGCCTGTTGATTAATTCAGGCCGACGTATTTGAAGTCATAGCTTACGTCGAACGGTTTCCACCAGCGGCCAACGCCGGTTTCGGTGTCGGTGTGACGGTGCATACCGGCTTTTGACGGCGGCTCAATGTGGTAGGTCACTTTATAGTTACCCACACCCATCATTTTGATGTTCGCGCCGTAGTGCGGGCCATCGCTCGCCACCATTGGCATGAAGGTGCCTTCCTGTTTTTCGCCGGTATCGGTGTTCACCAGGGAGTAGCTGATGGTCAGATACGGGATCCATTCGCCTGCGCCAAAGCCGTTTTTGCTGCCTTCAGCCGCATGAATGTCAGCTTCCAGATGAATGTCGGCTTTCGCCGCTGGCAGCCCCATGCCGCGAGGTTCCATATCGATAGGCTGCAGATAAACAGCAGCCAGCTCCATTTCGTTCATGGTGACCGGCTCACCCGCCGGATATTCTTTGAACGCGAATGCCGCAGGAGCGGTGAAAATCCCGGCAATCACGGCACTGGCAATCAGGGTCTTCTTCATGGTCATCTGACAAATCCTCTCGTCTTAAAAATGAACTATGGGTTAGTTTTAATTGTTTCCCCAGGGACGTGGTTACGACGGCGCATCACCCACAGCGCCCCCAGCGCCGCCAGCAGCAGTACAGCCTGCGGCACCAACGTTTCCACATAGGGATAAATGCCCAGCCAGCCGATTTCCGGCACGCCATTAATAAGCGTTGGCTGGAACAACTTGCCTTCCACCAGTTCAAGCACCCCTTTACCGGCAAATACGAATGCCATCAGGTACATAAAACTGCCGGTAAACATAAAGAAAGGTTTGAGCGGTAATTTGACGACGGTGTAGCGCATGACCAGCCAGGCGATCAGCAGCACCACGCAGCCAATAACAAAGCCTGCGCCAATGGCCATATGACCGGCTAAATCCTTCGCATCGCCAATCAGGGCAAAATAGAACAACACGGTTTCAGCCCCTTCGCGATAGACCGCGAGGAAGCAGGTCAGCCACAATCCAACCAGAGAACCACGTGTTAACGAATGGGATAATTTGCCTTCCAGCCAGGCTTTCCAGTGGCGGGCTTCAACCTTCGAAAGCAGCCAGTAGCTCATGGAGAAGAGCATCACCACGGCAATCAGCATGGTAAAGCCTTCGAGCAGTTCGCGGCTGGCTCCGGAGTTGGTAAACAGCATCTGGAAGATAATGGCGGTCACCACGCTTGCGATCAGCGCCACAATCACCGACTGACGGATAAGCGGCATTTTGTCCTGGTGGTTGTTCTTCACCATATAGGCCACGATCGCCGCCACAATCAGCAACGCTTCCAGCCCCTCACGCACGATGATCATCAGGCTGTAGAGCAGCAGGCTCCACTGGGTCTCTTCACCCTCGCCAAGCATGGTGACGGCGCTTTGCAGGTCGGTTTTCAGCCCGCCGGCCTCAGCCGTCAGGGTCTCGACCGGCTGCCCGGCCTTCATCAGACTCACCAGGCGGGTAAAGTGGTTTTCCAGCGTGGTTTTAAAGGCCGAGTCACGGGAACCGATTTTGTTCTCCATGCCGGTCGCTTCAAAGCGGTCAAAATAGGTGTCCTGCACGTCCAGAATAGCGTCCTGCGCATTGCCGCTCTTATAGCGGGCGATAGCGTCAGCGATACTCTGGTTAATCCCCTGGGCGACGTTTGCCCAGTCGGCATTAGCCGGGGCATCAGCGTTTGCAGGAAGGGTGTCCGCACTTTGCGTCGGCGCGGTCACTGGCTGGTCATCGCGGGTGGTTGGCAGCCCCGGCAGCAGGTCTTCAATATCCTGCAACAGGGTGGTTATCTGATATGAGACATCGTTGAGGCGATCCGGCTGGGCGGTAAGCGCAATCAGGGCGGTAAATTGCTGGTTGATGGCGGCCGCATCTTTTGCCGAGCGATTCTGGCGTACCGACATCTCCATTTCAGAGTTTTTAAAGCCCTGATAGTGAGCCTGCTGGACGTGCTGACTGGCGACGCTGTAATTCCCGGCCTGGTATTCAGTAACGGCCTGAGCCAGCAGGTCGTCAATGGTGCGGAAGTTATCCTGCCACCAGACGGCAACATCATCGCGGGTCAGCGCGGTGTGCTGCTCTTCCGCCACCAGCTTGTGGCCGCCGTCGAGCACCGGCTCGACTTCCCGCAGCGCTTTTTTCAGCCCGTCAATTTTGGCCTGCACATCGCTAAGCGGTTTCCCCTCGCCGATCATCTTACGGATTTCGCCGAAGGTGCTTTCCATTTCGTAGCTTTTACTGGCGGAGAAATTTATGCGGATCGGCCCTTCGAGATTTTCGAACACTTCGAAGTAGGCCATCTGCACTTCGCGGCGGGCTTCATTGCTTTTCTGTTGTTGATAGAGTTCTGCCGTTTTATCAAGACGTTGTTCAATATCTTCAATAAAAGGGGCGTAGTTGGTTTCCGCCCAGACGCATGCGCTAAAGAGCAGACCAAAGAGAGCCACCAGAAAGGAGCGGGAAATAAGCACAATGCGTACCGTAAAATACAAATGATAATGATTATCATGATTCTTTTTTATCGTTTGTACATGACCAGGATCATAAAATCGTCAAACAGTGACAGTTTGTGTAAATTATTTATAAGAAGTTTATTTTAATAACCATATATCGCTGAGGAAAGTGCCAGCTTTAATTCCGCATTTAGTTTAGGGATTATTGATAAACCTGATAATACATACGGAAATAATAAGAAAATGCGTAAATAAAAAAGCCAGCGATAACAATTACACTGGCTTATACCCAAGTAACTTCAAGATGCAGGATGGTAGTACTTAAACAAGTTAACCTTACTGTTGCCTTGGGGCAGCTCCTGCAACTCGAAGTATCATGGATATAATTACTTCGACTTCAGGTTCCTTCCTGCTGCTTCGGCTGCAAGCCGAGCCTGACTGTCCATCCAAACCCTCT
>NZ_CBFFRJ010000141.1:0-12474 GCF_965644225.1 Phytobacter sp. V91
GTTTAATCTCGAATGTGTACTTCATAAGAACCTCCGAAAACTGGTTTGGGATTCCAGGTTTCGGGGTTCAGATCATTGCTGAGAGGGGAAAGAGGCCTGTTACGAACGTTTGTACAGCGGTAGCCAGATCGTTAAGCGCAATCCTCCCAGCGGGCTGTCGTCGGCTTTCACCCAACCACGGTGCTGTTGAATAGCAGTTTCGACGATAGCCAGCCCCAGGCCGGTGCCACCCGATTCGCGATCGCGCGCTTCGTCGGTACGGTAGAAGGGACGGAAAATTTGCTCTCTGTCTTCCGCGCTGACGCCTGGGCCATCGTCATCCACGTTGATGGTGATGCCTTCTTTGTCGACCGAGAAATTCACTTCGATTTGGGTGTGTGAATAGCGCAGAGCGTTACGCACAATATTCTCAAGCGCGCTTTCCAGCGCATTCGGGTTGCAGTACAGCGGCCACGGACCCGGCGGGAAATTCACCGTCAGCGTTTTACCGACCTGCTCGGCTTCAAAGGCGGCGTTGTCGAGCACCTCATTCCACAGCTGGTTGGCTTTGACGGTTTCACTGACCAGCGCGCTTTTTTGCTGATTACGCGACATCACCAGCAGATCATTGATCATGCTGTCGAGACGCTGAGCTTCAGTCTCAATGCGCTCCAACTCTTTGCTCTCGCCGCTACGTCGACGCAGAAGTGCCGTACCCAACTGTAAGCGGGTCAGGGGCGTTCGCAGTTCGTGGGAGATATCAGAAAGCAGGCGTTGCTGCGCTGTCATCATCCTTTCCAGTGCGGTAACCATCTGGTTAAAGCTGGCGCCGGCGGCGACAAATTCCTGCGGCCCGGCTTCCAGCTCCGGTCGCTGTCGCAAATTACCCTGGGCCACTTCATCTGCCGCATTTTTCAACTTACGCGCGGGTTTCGCCAGGCTCCATGCCAGCCAGAGCAGTAAGGGGGAACTGATGAGCATGGTGACGATTAGCAGCAGCAGCGGGCGGTCAAACAACAGATTGATAAAGTCTGACTGAGAGTTGCTGGCAGGACGGATCAGATAGAGCTGGTAATTATCTTCTCCGTCACGGACGGAAAATGGCCCTACCAGCTCAACCCGACCATATTTCTTCTTCTGCGGGTGATCAGAGTTATCCGCCTGACCAATAAAGTTGCGGATAATCTGCATTTCATTGCGTTCAGCGCCAATCACGCGGCCTTCGCTGGTGACCAGCAGCAGGCGTTGCCCAGGCGGTGCCCATTTGTCGATAGCGCGAAACAACCTGCGCCACCACATTAAATCGTTGGGCGGATCGTTAGCCAGTTCAGCTTCGACATGTTGCTCTATCATCACGCCCTGACGCTGCTCGCTGTCGAGCAGTTCCGTCATTTGGCGTGAATCAAGTTTTGGCACCATTAATACCAGCATCAATACCAGCGCCAGCGTAAGCCAGAATATGGCGAAGATGCGGGCAGTCAGGCTTCCTATCATGAAGCAGATACCATCAGGTAACCCCGGCCACGCAAGGTTTTAAACCATGGATGACCATCTTTACGATCCGGCAGCTTACGGCGCAGGTTAGAGATATGCATATCAATCGCGCGGTCAAAGGGTGTTAAGCGTTTGCCCAGCACTTCCTGGCTTAAATGCTCGCGTGAGACGACCTGTCCCAGATGCTGTGCCAGCAGGTAGAGCAGGGTGAATTCCGTACCGGTTAATTCAAGCGACAGACCATCAAAGTTGGCTTCCTGACGACCTGGATTCAGGCTCAGGCCATCAACTTCCAGCGTCGGAGAACCGTTATCGGTGTTCTGTTGCTGTTCGCTCCAGTGCGAGCGGCGCAAAATGGCGCGAATACGCGCGACCAGTTCGCGATCGTTAAAGGGTTTTGGCAGATAGTCATCTGCGCCCAGCTCAAGGCCAAGCACGCGATCTAACTCACTGCCGCGGGCCGTCAGCATAATGACGGGTGTCTGGTGTGTCTGGCGTAGCTCTTTAAGGGTATCAATACCGTTTTTCTTCGGCATCATGACGTCGAGCAAAAGTAAATCGATGCTGTCATCAAGGAGGTCGAGCGCCTGCTCCCCATCATGGGCAACCTGCACGTTAAAACCTTCCATGTCGAGCAGCTCTTTTAACAGGGATGTAAGCTCTCGGTCATCATCTACTAAAAGAATTTTATTCATTGTTTAAATACCTCCGAGGCAGAAATTACGTCATCAAGAGTCGCTAATCCATGACTTTACGTTGTTTTACACCCCCTGACGCATGTTTGCAGCCTGAATCGTAGACTGATTCTCGTTGATTCGCGACACAAAGTATTTTGGGAGCAAATGATGCGCATAGTTACCGCTGCCGTCATGGCCTCAACACTGGCGCTTAGTACCATTGGCCAGGCTGCTGAAGTCGTAACTGGCGATAACTGGCACCCGACTGACGGAATCGCGCAGCGTAATGGTCAGAACCATATGTTTGACGGCATACATTTAACCGAGCATCAGCGCCAACAGATGCGAGATTTAATGCAGCAGGCACGGCACGACCAGCCCCCTGTTAATGTTAGCGAAATGGAGGCAATGCATCGCCTCATCACCGCAGAAAATTTTGATGAAACCGCTGTGCGGAATCAGGCAGAGAAAATGGCGCAGGAACAGATTATGCGTCAGGTTGAAATGGCGAAAGTCCGCAACCAGATGTATTACCTGCTAACGCCTGAGCAGCAAGCGGTTTTGAAACAGAAGCATCAACAACGGATGGACCAACTGCGCGAAGTCGCGCAAATGCAGCAAGGTTCACCGATGACGTTCTTCAGTAGCAGTAGTACCCAGCGTTCCCAGTAATGAACCCTGTTTTCCTTGCCATAGACACCATCCCTGTCTTCCCCCTCATGATGAGGGGTTTTTTTTTGCCCGCAATTCAGGCGTCTGATTTCCCACCGGTTAAGTTGCCTTTCGTTATACTACCCACAGAACAGAGTGGGAGCCTCTATGCATGAATCTTACGGACGCCTTGTCAGCCGGGCAGCGATTGCCGCCACGATCATGGCGTCGTCATTATTGGTCATTAAAATCTTTGCGTGGTGGTACACCGGCTCTGTCAGTATTCTGGCGGCCCTGGTGGATTCGCTGGTGGATATTGCCGCCTCGCTGACAAATCTGCTGGTAGTGCGTTACTCATTGCAACCGGCGGATGATGAGCACGCGTTTGGCCACGGGAAAGCGGAATCACTCGCCGCCCTGGCGCAAAGCATGTTTATTTCCGGCTCGGCCCTGTTCCTGTTTTTGACCGGTATTCAGCATCTGGCTAATCCTGAACCCATGTATGCGCCCGGCATTGGGATGGTTGTCACCCTGGTGGCATTAGTCAGCACTGTGATCCTTGTCACTTTTCAGCGTTGGGTGGTGCGAAAAACGCAGAGCCAGGCTGTCAGGGCAGATATGCTTCATTATCAGTCTGATGTTATGATGAACGGTGCAATTTTGGTCGCTTTGTGGCTGTCATGGTATGGCTGGCATCGGGCAGATGCCCTGTTTGCTTTGGGCATCGGTTGTTATATTTTATACAGTGCGTTACGTATGGGATATGAAGCCGTTCAGTCCTTGCTGGACAGAGCCCTGCCGGATGAAGAGCATCAGGAAATTTTCGACATCGTCACTTCCTGGCCTGGCGTCTGCGGCGCTCACGATCTTCGCACAAGGCAATCAGGTCCAACACGGTTTATTCAAATTCATCTGGAGATGGATGATAACCTTCCACTGGTTCAGGCGCACATCATCGCCGAACAGGTGGAACAGGCAATTCTGCAGCGTTTCCCGGGGTCGGATGTGATTATTCATCAGGATCCTTGCTCGCTAACACCTCAAGGACGATAAGCGCGTTGTTGCTGTCGTATTTCGTTGTAAAAAAAGAGAGTCAGGCCCGCATTTCGTGTATAAATTACCGCCATATGGTCTGACCTGAATCAATTCAGCAAATAGTGATTGATATAATATTTGCATCATAATCGTTTGCCCTACGGGGCTCGTTTTGGCCAACAGAACATTATTTTTGCATTCTAAGTTCAGAGGTAGTCATGATTAAAAAAATCGGTGTGTTGACAAGTGGCGGTGATGCGCCGGGCATGAACGCAGCAATTCGTGGCGTGGTCCGTGCAGCATTAACTGAAGGTCTTGAAGTCGCAGGTATCTATGATGGTTATCTCGGACTGTATGAAGACCGCATGATTCAACTGGATCGTTACAGCGTGTCAGACATGATCAACCGTGGTGGTACCTTCCTCGGTTCCGCACGCTTCCCTGAATTCCGTGAAGAACACATTCGTGCCGTGGCTATTGAGAACATGAAAAAGCGCGGTATTGATGCTCTGGTTGTTATCGGCGGTGACGGCTCCTATATGGGTGCCAAACGCCTGACTGAAATGGGCTTCCCGTGTATCGGCCTGCCGGGCACTATCGATAACGACGTTGCCGGTACCGATTACACCATCGGTTACTTCACCGCCCTGCACACCGTGGTTGAAGCGATTGACCGCCTGCGTGACACCTCCTCTTCGCACCAGCGTATCTCCATCGTTGAAGTGATGGGCCGCTACTGTGGCGACCTGACCCTGGCGGCGGCGATTGCCGGTGGCTGTGAGTTCATCGTTATTCCGGAAGTGGAGTTCAGCCGCGAAGATCTGGTCGCTGAAATCAAAGCTGGTATTGCCAAAGGTAAGAAACACGCGATTGTGGCGATCACCGAGCACATCTGCGATATCGACGAGCTGGCGAAATACATCGAAACCGAAACCCAGCGTGAAACCCGTGCGACTGTCCTGGGCCACATTCAGCGCGGCGGTTCTCCGGTGCCTTACGATCGTATTCTGGCCTCCCGCATGGGCGCATATGCCATTGAGCTGCTGTTGCAGGGGCAGGGCGGTCGTTGCGTCGGCATTCAGAACGAGAAAATGGTTCACCATGACATCATTGATGCCATCGAGAACATGAAGCGTCCGTTCAAAGGCGACTGGCTGGACTGCGCGAAGAAACTCTACTGATCCTTCTGAACGCCCTCTGCTTCGAGGGCGTTTCTTTACCCTCTAATATTCCCCAAAGTTATAGCCAATCTTTTTTTATTCTTTAATCATTGGTCGAATTTCTGGCACGCTGAACTCATCAAAATACATAACCAGAGAGAGTGGGCGATGAACAAATGGGGCGTGGGGCTAACGTTGTTGCTGGCATCCGGCAGCATTCTGGCAAAGGATATTCAGTTATTAAATGTGTCGTACGATCCAACGCGTGAGTTGTACGAGCAGTACAACAAAGCGTTCAGCGCACACTGGAAACAGGAAACCGGCGATAACGTCGTGATCCGCCAGTCACACGGCGGCTCAGGCAAACAGGCGACCTCGGTGATCAACGGCATTGACGCCGATGTTGTGACCCTGGCGCTGGCTTATGATGTTGACGCTATCGCTGAGCGCGGCAGCATCGACAAAAACTGGATCAAACGTCTGCCGGATAACTCCGCACCTTACACCTCCACCATCGTTTTCCTGGTGCGTAAGGGCAACCCGAAACAAATTCATGACTGGAATGATTTAATCAAACCGGGCGTGTCCGTGATTACACCAAACCCGAAAAGCTCCGGCGGCGCTCGCTGGAACTATCTGGCTGCATGGGGCTATGCCCTGCACCAGAATGGCGGCGATCAGGCCAAAGCGCAGGAATTCGTAAAAGCGCTGTTTAAAAACGTTGAAGTGCTGGACTCCGGCGCACGTGGTTCAACCAATACCTTCGTTGAACGCGGCATTGGCGATGTGCTGATTGCCTGGGAAAACGAAGCCCTGCTGGCGACCAACGAGTTGGGTAAAGACAAGTTTGAAATCGTCACTCCGAGTGAATCCATCCTCGCAGAGCCGACCGTCTCTGTCGTCGATAAAGTGGTCGCGAAGAAGGGCACTCAGCAGGTTGCCGAAGCCTACCTGAAATATCTCTACTCACCGCAAGGACAAGAGATTGCGGCGAAGAATTACTATCGTCCGCGTGATAAAGAGGTCGCGGCGAAATACGCAAGCGAGTTCCCGAAACTGAAGCTGTTTACCATTGACGATGTCTTTGGCGGCTGGACGAAAGCGCAGAAAGAGCACTTCTCCAACGGCGGCACCTTCGACGAAATCAGCAAACGCTAATCCCCAGGCGGCCCTTCACGGGGCCGTTTTTGTTTTCCTCTCCCCCTTCTTTTGTCTCCCTGCTGCGCTATGCTTCATGTTCTTTCAGGAATGAGGACGTCCGATGAAGATTGTGCATCGCGCCACCATCGCGCTGGTGATGTTGCTGCTATTGGCCCTGGCGGCAGGCGCATACTGGTGGAACAGTAGCGACAGGGACCAGCTTCGCCAGATTGTCATGGGGGAATGTTTACCCCGCAAACAGGATAACCAACCACCGACCCCCTGTGCGCAGGTCAATCTTAACGGCGGTTATGCCCTGCTGAAAGACCGTCATGGCCCACTGCAATATCTGCTGATGCCAACGTACCGTATCAACGGCATGGAAAGCCCATTGTTGTTGCAGCCGCAGACTCCCAACTTTTTCTGGCAGGCATGTCAGGCGCGTGGTGTGATGGGGGAAACGCGAGGGCGCGCACTGCCGGACAGCGCCATTTCGCTGACGATCAATTCGCGCACCGGGCGTACCCAGAATCACCTGCATATTCATATCTCCTGTCTGCGCCCCGATGTACGCCTGAAGCTTGACCAGCAAGCGGCCCGAATCAGCAGCCAGTGGTTGCCATTCCCCGACGGGCTGTTGGGGCATCGTTATCTGGCGCGTCGCGTAACGGATGCGGAGCTGGTCCAGCGCAGCCCCTTTATAATGCTGGCGGAAGAAGTGCCGGATGCCCGCGCGCATATGGGACGATATTCACTGGCGATGGTACAGCAGGCTGATGGCTCCTTTGTTTTGCTGGCAACGGCACGGGATCTGCTCACCTTTAACCGTGCATTTGCTGAGGAAATCCAGGATCATCAATGCGATATCCTTAATTAACCCCACCATATTTGGCGTTTACCAGGCAAGCCTGTCACCGTAGACTTGCTGAAAAATTCTACAGGAGACAGGTATGTCGCTCTGGTTTACTCACCCTCTGTTCCTTCCTTGTGTGATTGTAGGTATCACGATCGTGCTCTGGGCGACCTCGTTATTGCCGGAGTTTATTACCGCGCTGCTGTTCTTCACTGCCGCAATGATTGCCAAAATTGCCCCACCGGACGTGATTTTCGGCGGCTTTGCCTCTTCTGCATTCTGGCTGGTGTTCAGCGGCTTTGTGCTGGGCGTGGCGATCCGTAAGACGGGGCTGGCGGACAGGGCGGCGCGGGCATTATCGACAAAGCTCACCGACTCATGGCTGTTGATGGTGGCAAGTGTGGTTCTGCTCAGCTATGCGCTGGCCTTTGTTATGCCCTCAAATATGGGACGTATTGCCCTGTTGATGCCTATTGTGGCGGCGATGGCGGCACGTGCCGGCATTAACGAAGGCACTCGCGCCTGGTATGGGCTGGCGCTGGCGGTGGGGTTTGGCACCTTCCAGCTGTCGGCAACGATCCTGCCCGCCAACGTGCCCAATCTGGTAATGAGCGGGGCGGCTGAAGGCTCTTACGGTATCCATCTCAATTATGTGCCCTATCTGCTGTTGCATACGCCGGTGCTCGGGATACTCAAGGGGCTGATTCTGATTGCCCTGATTTGCTGGCTTTTCCCGGGCCAGCCCCACGCGCCCAAAGAGATGGCCCCGGCAGAGCCCATGAGCAGGGCAGAGAAACGGCTGGCGTGGTTACTGGCGGTGGTATTGACGATGTGGGTGACAGAGAGCCTGCACGGCATTGGCCCTGCCTGGACGGGACTGGTGGCGGCCTGCATTACGCTGCTACCCCGCATCGGCTTTATCAATGGCGAAGAGATCTCGATTGGTGTGAACATCCGCACCTGTATTTACGTGGCCGGTATTCTTGGGCTGGCGATCACCGTCACCCAGACGGGGATTGGTGCGGCGGTGGGCGAGGCCTTACTGCACGTGATGCCACTGGATGCAAACAAGCCGTTCACCAGCTTCCTTGCGTTGACGGGCATCACCACGGCGCTGAATTTCATCATGACCGCCAACGGCGTACCGGCGCTTTTCACCACTCTGGCGCAGAGCTTCTCGGATGCCACCGGTTTTCCGCTGCTGTCGGTGATTATGATCCAGGTGTTGGGTTACTCCACGCCGTTGCTGCCGTATCAAGCATCGCCGATAGTGGTGGCAATGGCTCTGGGCAAGGTACCTGCCCGGTCGGGAATGCTGCTATGTTTTGCGCTGGCGGTAGCAACTTATCTGGTACTGCTGCCGCTGGATTATGCGTGGTTTAGCGTGCTGGGGAAATTGTAGGTCTGGAGCGATCGGATTCCCTCTCCCGTGGGAGAGGGAAGGCAAGCCAATTACGCTTTAGCCGCTTCTGCTGCTTTAACGATCACCGCGAAAGCATCCGCTTTCAGGGATGCACCGCCAACCAGCGCGCCATCGATGTCCGGCTGGGTGAAGAGTTCAGCTGCGTTAGAGGCGTTAACAGAACCGCCGTACTGAATGATCACCTGCTCAGCGACTTTCGCGTCTGCTTTCGCAATATGGTCACGGATAAATTTGTGTACCGCCTGAGCCTGAGCCGGGGTAGCCGATTTGCCGGTACCGATAGCCCATACTGGTTCGTAAGCAATAACCACACCTTCGAATGCAGCAGCGCCCTGAGTTTTCAGCACTGCGTCAATCTGACGAGCGCAGACTTCTTCCGTTTTGCCTGCTTCGTTTTCAGCTTCAGTTTCACCGATGCACAGAACCGGGATCAGACCCTGTTCTTTCAGCACGGCGAATTTCTTCGCAATAAACTCGTCGGATTCTTTGTGGTAAGTACGACGCTCAGAGTGGCCGATGATGATGTATTTCGCGCCGAGATCTTTCAGCATTTCTGCGGAAGTTTCACCGGTGAATGCGCCAGACAGGTTAACGTCTACGTTCTGCGCGCCGAGGATAATGTGGCTGCCCGCAGCGGCGTGTTGAGCCAGATCGAGGTACAAATCTGGTGGTGCAATCGCTACGCCACAACCGGTCACGCCTGCCAGTTCTTTACGCAGGTTAGCTACCAGTTCGTTTACCATGTGGCGGCTGCCGTTCAGTTTCCAGTTACCCATCACCAAAGGATGTCGCATTTTTACTCTCCACGCACGAAGCGAATTAAGGAATTTAGCTACCCCTCAGGGCAGCCTGGTCTGTGAAACAGTATAGAGATTCGTCCTCTGAAAGGCTTTGCTTTTTGTCATTTATTGTCGCCTTCGAGGCTTTCGGATAGCGTCAGCTTAATCGGTTCAACTGCGAAGGTCAGCCCCTTTTCGCCGTCGTCCACTACAACATAGCGAATTGCGCCTTCGGTTTCGGCATACCAGACTTTGTTTTTTCCGCTGTTCAGCAATCTTTGCAATTTTTGCAGACTTTGCGCCTTGCTGAGGCTGGGTGAAAATGCCCTGATCACCGCAGCCATATACTCCTGTGCTCTGGCTTTTGCCGCTTTCTGCTCCGGCCCTCTCGCCGTAAGCCAGGTAATCTGCATGGATTTAATTTTAAGCGTGCCGCGCTCGAGCGCTGTCGATGCATACAGATTATCGTTAATTTTTGTTGCCGCGCGCGTCAGGCGCGCCGTGTCGGCACCAGACTCAATGGCGCGAAATTCGTTTAATGCCAGCTCAGGATTGTCTTCATTGAACTTCTCTCTGAACTGACTAATGGATTGCTCAAATGTAGGCGCACCAGGTAAGAGATAGGGTGCTGTCGCTACAGATGGCGCATCGACTGCAAGTGCAGGCAGGCAGACCAACAATGCCGTCAGCAGAAGCCACCAGGTTCTCATCCACATCCTCCTCATTTCACTCTGTTGACGATTAAAACGATAACCGCCGGGCTTGTCAAAAACTCGCGCCGCCAGGGTAAACTACGCAACAGTACGATAATAAGGAACCTTACATGGGTATTCAGCAGTGGTTATTCTCAATTAAAGGGCGCATTGGTCGCCGCGATTTTTGGCTGTGGATGGTCATCTGGGTGGCGGCGATGGCGGCGCTGTTTTATGCGGTGGATTTCAACCTGCTTGCCAGCCAGAGTGCAGCATTCATGCTGGTTTGTCTGTTATGGCCGACGGCCTGTGTGATTGTGAAACGTCTGCACGATCGCGGTAAATCTGGCCCATGGGCGCTGCTGTTGGTGCTTGCATGGATGCTGCTAGCCGGGAACTGGGATATGCTCAATGGCTCCTTGCAATGGGCGGTAGGACGCTTTATTCCAGTGCTGATTATGGTGATGATGTTCATTGACCTGGGCGCATTTGTCGGCACCCAGGGCGAAAACAAATTTGGCAAAGACACTCAGGATGTAAAGTACCGCTGATTACCAGTAGTGCTCAGCGGTCATATGGCCTGGTCGGCGGCGTAAGTGTTTGCTCATCTGCCGGGTCTCCTTCAGCAACTGCTGGGTGTCGCGTACCATTTGCGGATTGCCGCACAGCATCACGTGGCTGGTGTCGGTGGTCATTGGCAGACCCACCGCCGCCTCCAGTGCACCGCTTTCTATCAGTGCCGGTACGCGTCCGGTAAGCGAATCAGAAACACTTTCCCGACTGACCACCGTCTGAATGCGCAGTTTGCCTGCGTAGCGTTGCTGGAGTTCCTGCATTAACGGCAGGTAGCTCAGATCTGCGGCGTAACGAACTGCGTGCACCAGCACCAGATTGTTGAAACGTTCAAGATCTTTGCCCTCCTGCAAAATCGACAAATAGGGGCCGATCGCCGTCCCGGTTGCCAGCATCCACAGCGTGTCGCAGTCCGGCACCTCTTCAAGCACAAAGAATCCGGCGGCTTCGCTAACGATCAGGACCTCATCGCCAGGTTGCAGCGCGGCGAGGCGTGGGCTGAGTTTGCCTTCAGGGACGGTAACAAGATAGAACTCAAGGTCGGGATTGCCGGGGGCATTGACGTGGGAATAGGCGCGCTGTACCCGCTCGCCATCGATTTCGAGGCCCAGCTTGGCAAACTGCCCGGCAGTGAAAGGAAGAACAGGGGCATGAACGGTCAGGCTGAACAATGCATCGGTCCAGAACTCGACTTTGACGACTTTTCCACTCACCCAGTCGGCCATGATTTTCTCCTTTTCAGAATCATTGCCTTATCTTCGTCGTGAACGGAGAGGATTTCCAGCCCGCGTAAGCCAGAAAGCTCTCCCTGATAAATACACTTACAGAATATGCGTTTGCACGTCCGGATCTTTACGATCCAGATAGTGAATCGACTGAATGCGGCGGATGGTGCGTGATTTGCCACGGATCAGCAGGGTCTCGGTAGTGGCGATATTGCCTTTGCGGCTGATGCCGTCCAGCAGGTCGCCTTTGGTGATCCCGGTTGCCGAGAAAATCACATTATCGCTGCGCGCCATGTCGTCGAGGCGTAAAACTTTGCCTGCTTCAATGCCCATGGCCTGGCAACGCGCCAGCTCATTTTCACCGATACGACGGTTCTCTTCAGTGTCGCCTTTGACGTCATGACGTGCCAGTAGGCGACCGTTCATATCGCCATCCAGTGCGCGGATCACTGCCGCCGAGACCACACCTTCCGGCGCGCCGCCAATACCGTACAGCACGTCAACTTCACTGTCCGGCATGCAGGTCAGAATGGAGGCGGCAACGTCGCCGTCAGGAATAGCAAATACGCGTACGCCGAGCTTTTGCATTTCTGCGATAGTCGCATCGTGACGTGGTTTCGCCAGAATGGTCACTGTCAGCTCAGAGAGCGGTTTACCCAGCGCTGCCGCCACATTGCGCAGGTTATCGGTCAGCGGCAGGTTGAGGTCGATAGCCCCTTTTGCGCCCGGCCCGACAATCAACTTTTCCATATACATGTCCGGTGCGTTCAGGAAGCAGCCCTGATCGCCCACCGCCATTACCGCCAGCGCATTGGCCTGGCCCATGGCGGTCATCCGCGTTCCTTCAATGGGATCGACGGCAATATCTACCGCATCGCCTTTGCCGGTACCGACTTTTTCACCGATGAAGAGCATTGGGGCTTCATCAATCTCCCCTTCGCCAATCACAATAGTTCCGTCGATATTGACCTGATTTAGCATAATGCGCATCGCGTGAACCGCTGCGCCGTCGGCGATATTTTTGTCGCCGCGACCCAGCCACTTGTAGCCTGCCAGGGCTGCGGCTTCCGTCACGCGGGAAAATTCAATGGCAAGTTCTCGTCTCATTGCATACTCGTGAAGTCAAAGAAATTGCACGAAGTTTAACACAGGGAGGGGAGTGTAGTGCGGTTGGGGGCGGTGCGGTCTGAGCCCCTCACCCTGGCCTGCTCCCCCAGGGCTGAGTGATCCCCAGTAATATGGTCAGTCATCCATGACCATATTACTGTATTCTTTCCCTAACATTTTCAGTAT
>NZ_CBFFRJ010000142.1:0-12392 GCF_965644225.1 Phytobacter sp. V91
TTGGGCGGCTCATGGTTTGTCGGCGCCTTTGAGGCGCTCACCCTAAAGCCTCCGGCTCTGCCGGAGGATACTTACTTGCCGCCGAGTTTGAACCCCACCACATCCGGAATAAGCATCGACACCGGCTGGCCCAGCATCGCTGCTTCCGCCTCTATGCCGCCCACACCCCAGCCCAGTACGCCCAGACCGTTAATCATTGTGGTATGCGAATCGGTACCGACCAGCGTATCCGGATAAGCCACCCACTCTTTACCCGACAATTCACTCCACACCGCTTTGCCCAGATATTCCAGATTGACCTGGTGACAAATCCCGGTGCCGGGCGGCACGACGCTAAAGCGGCTAAATGCCTGTTGCCCCCAGCGCAGAAAAACATAGCGCTCGTGGTTACGCTCCATTTCAAGACGCACGTTCTCGTTAAAGGCCTCATCATCACCAAAGTGATCGACGGTCACGGAGTGGTCGATCACCAGATCGACAGGAGAGAGAGGATTCACTTTGCTGGTGTCACCCCCGAGACGTTTGACGGCTTCACGCATCGCGGCGAGATCGACAACAGCGGGGACGCCGGTAAAATCCTGCATCAGGACACGCGCAGGACGAAAAGCAATTTCTTTATCCGCATGGGCGGTTTTTAGCCACCCTGCCAGCGCCCGGATATCCTCATCTGTCACTGAATCCTCATCCTGCCAGCGCAGGAGATTTTCGAGCAACACCTTGAGTGATTTGGGTAAGCGCGCAATATCTCCAAGTTCCTTTGCGGCCAGCGGCAGGCTGTAGTAGTGATACGTCTTATTCTCTGCCTGCAAGGTATCCTTACTGGCTTCGCGTAGGGTCAACGACATATGCTCCTCCTTATTTCAGGGATTGCGAAACCCTGATTGTTATCGGGGTCTGTATTAAAGATAACACAAACATATCGTAACGTTTTGATAACAACCCGAATCGATAAAAGTGGCGAAACCACTGACAGGAAGAAAACAGGAAGGAAGGTAAATGAAACAGCAAACCTCGCAGGCGCGAGGTTTTTCAGATAATTAGCGTAACAGGATCCAGACGAGTTGCGCCCATAACAGAGCAGAAATCGAAAACGCCCCCATCCACGACCAGTATTTGAGAGAACTGCGGTTATTCATTTTTCACACCAGAGATTTATTCATTCAAACTGCGTAATAACGCAATTCATTATTTGCTGTGATGTATTTATTAAGCAGTACATAAGTACATGTAAGAATAACTCGGTAATTTACGCGGGTTATTCTGAACGTTAATTATTGTTCAGATGCGTCGTCTTTCGCGAAGCTATCAATAAATTCTTGCTGCTGCGGCGTCAGTTTCCATGACGGCGGAACCGTCGTTTCAGCTTGCGGTTTGGCATGTTGAGGATTGTCATGTCGCTGACATATTTTTTTTGCGTGTTCAGTTCCAGCACTGGCAGCCATTTTAACCCCAAAATTTCCAGATAACGAAAGCCACTACGACCCAGAACACGGCTGAGCCCAGAAATACCGCCAGCCAGGCTTTACGCTTTAACGCCGGATCCCTTTGCGGTTGTTCGCTTCCTGATGGCATTGCTAACCTCTTACAATCGACATCACTTATCATTTCGGCACCAACAATAGGTACAATTAATCATGAGATGAGACAAATCCTAAAGAAACTTTAGCCGAAAAGCCAGCGAATTTACGTTATGTATCTAACGAAATATTCAATCTTTTGACATCAAATAAATAATTGAAGAATGAAATTTGCGAAGCGACATTTTAGTTTCTATGTTTGTCGCAAATTTATCGGTGATTATGCATTTTATGGCGGGAGTCAATCATGAAAAAGTATGAATTTGAATAAGTGAATGATAATGATAATTCTACTTAGGGAAGGTTAAAGGGTATCTGTTGCGGATGACAGATACCCTTTTGCCGATTATTTCTCGGGAAGCTTAATGTCTTTAAACATCGCTTCAATATCTTCATTAGAACGCAGCGCGACGGCAGCATCGACAACATCACGGGTCAAATGCGGGGCGAAGCGTTGAATAAAATCATACATATAGCTGCGCAGGAAGGTACTACGACGAAAACCAATCTTGGTGGTGCTATGGCTGAAAACACCCTGAGCATCAAGTTTAACCAGATCGGGGTCTGAAACAGGATCCACTGCCATGCTGGCAATCACCCCAACGCCCAACCCCAGACGCACGTATGTTTTGATGACATCGGCATCGGTGGCCGTAAAAACGATGCGTGGAGAAAGGCCGGCGCGGTTAAAGGCGGTGTCCAGCTCTGAGCGGCCGGTAAAACCAAAGGTGTAGGTCACCAGCGGATACTGAGCCAGCTCTTCAATTGACACCGACTCTTTTGCCGCCAGAGGATGATCCGGGGTAACAACGATAGAACGATTCCAGTGATAGCACGGCAGCATAACCAGATCGTCATACAGATGCAGAGCCTCAGTGGCGATAGCGAAATCAGCATTCCCCTTCGATACGGCTTCCGCAATTTGCGTCGGTGAGCCCTGGTGCATATGCAAAGAGACGCGCGGGTAACGTTCAATAAAGCCTTTAATCACGTTTGGCAGGGCGTAACGCGCCTGAGTATGGGTGGTGGCAACGTAAAGCGAACCTTTATCCGGCCAGGTATGTTCACCGGCAACGGATTTAATGGCATCGACTTTAGAGAGCACTTCACGGGCGATACGAATGATTTCCTGCCCAGCCGGCGTCACCTGAGTCAGATGTTTGCCGCTGCGGGCGAAGATTTGGATCCCGAGCTCATCTTCCAGCATACGAACTTGCTTACTGATGCCAGGCTGTGAAGTGTAAAGACCTTCGGCGGTAGAGGAGACGTTGAGATTGTGGTTTACCACTTCAACAATATATCGAAGCTGCTGTAGTTTCATGAAGGGCCATCCGGATTCGCGCAAACGGGCAATCGCTTAAGACGATTTCATAATAAAAATCAGATTTACTATAACCACTATATCATTTATATCTTATATGTATAGATTTGAACCAAAAATAATAACAGCGGAATAAAAAAAGGGCCGGATAACCGGCCCAATTGTAACCTCTTAATTTTAAGAGGTTTATTTTTTCGCTTCCGTCCATTTACCGTCAATGAAGAAGGCAGACCAGCCTGTTGCTTTGCCCTCTTTCTCGGACGCAACATACTGTTGTTTAGTCTTACGGCTAAAGCGAACGATCGTTTTATTCCCTTCTGCATCCTGCTGCGGCGCATCAGCCAGATAACGTAACTTTTCTGGCAGACGGTCGCGGAAACGGTGTAATTCCTCAACCAGCGGCGCACGTGTTTCGCGCGATTTAGGGAAGGTATTGGCCGCAAGGAATACACCCGCAGCGCCGTCACGCAGAACGAAATAAGCGTCAGATTTTTCACATGCCAGTTCAGGCAGCGGCACCGGATCTTCCTTCGGCGGCGCTACTTCGCCATTACGCAGGATCTTACGCGTATTCTTACAATCGTCGTTGGTACAGGCCATGTACTTACCGAAACGCCCCATTCTCAGGTGCATTTCCGAGCCGCATTTTTCGCACTCAACGATCGGACCATCGTAGCCTTTGATGCGGAACTCACCCTCTTCAATCTCATAGCCATCGCAGGTCGGGTTGTTGCCGCAGACATGCAATTTACGCTTAGGATCGATGAGATAGCTGTCCATCGCTGTGCCGCACTTACCGCAGCGACGTTTGGCGCGCAGGGCGTTGGTTTCCGCGTCATCGCCTTCAAGTACGTTGAGAACTTCGTTTTCAGGTACCAGATTGATCGTGGTTTTGCAGCGTTCTTTGGGGGACAAAGCATAACCGGAGCAACCGAGGAAAACACCGGTGCTGGCGGTACGAATACCCATTTTACGGCCGCAGGTCGGGCAATCGATGCTGGTTAACACCATCTGATTGGGGCGCATCCCACCTTCTTCAGGATCTTTTTCTGCCTGATCGAGCTGGCGTGAGAAGTCACCAAAGAAGCTATCCAGGACTTTTTTCCACTCCGCTTCGTGGTTAGCCACCTGATCAAGGCGGTCTTCCATTTGGGCGGTGAAATCGTAATTCATCAACTCACGGAAGTTATCTTCCAGACGGTCGGTGACGATTTCGCCCATCTTTTCTGCATAGAAACGACGGTTTTCGACACGCACATAGCCGCGATCCTGAATGGTCGAAATGATCGACGCATAGGTGGATGGACGACCAATACCGCGTTTTTCCAGCTCTTTAACCAGCGATGCTTCGCTAAAACGCGCAGGCGGTTTGGTAAAGTGCTGAGCTGGCGTCAGTTCCGTCAGGGAGAGCACATCGCCGGTATTCACCGCAGGCAATGTACGATCCTCGTCACCTTTACGCAGCGCCGGCATCACTTTGGTCCAGCCGTCGAAGCGCAGAATACGACCACGCGCTTTCAGACGATAATCGCCAGCCCCTACCGTAATGGTGGTGGAATCGTACTGCGCTGGCGTCATCTGGCAGGCCACAAACTGGCGCCAGATCAGCTGATACAGTTTCTGCGCGTCGTTTTCCATATCCTTCAGGGCGTCAGCTTCTACACCCACGTCTGACGGACGGATAGCTTCGTGCGCTTCCTGCGAGTTTTCTTTGCTGGCGTACTGGTTGGCGTTATCCGGCAGGTATTTCTTGCCAAATTTATCGCCAATGTAATCCCGCACCATGCTGACCGCATCCTGGCTCAGGTTGGTGGAGTCGGTACGCATATAGGTGATGTAACCAGCTTCATACAGACGCTGGGCCATCATCATGGTTTTCTTCACGCCAAAGCCCAGACGGGTACTTGCCGCCTGTTGCAGAGTCGAGGTAATAAAGGGGGAGCCAGGCTTGCTGCTGGTGGGTTTGTCTTCACGATCCACCACCGTAAAACGCGCTTTCTCCAGCAGGCTTACCGCCGCCATAGTCTGTTCGCGGTTGACCGGTCGGAAAGGTTTATCCCCTTCATGGGTCACCGCCAGCGGCAGCGTATCGCCACCCGGTGTTGTCACACTGGCGTCGACTTCCCAGTACTCTTCCGGGACGAAAGCTTTAATTTCGCGCTCGCGCTCCACCACCAGACGCACGGCAACAGACTGCACGCGGCCTGCGGACAGACCACGGGCAATTTTCTTCCACAGCAGCGGAGAGACCATATAACCCACCACGCGGTCCATAAAGCGACGCGCCTGTTGAGCATTAACACGGTCAATATTCAGTTCGCCCGGCTTATCAAAGGCCTGGCGAATCGCATTTTTGGTGATTTCGTTAAACACCACCCGGCTGTAGCGTGACTCATCGCCGCCGATCACTTCCCGCAGGTGCCATGCAATGGCCTCCCCTTCGCGGTCAAGGTCGGTTGCGAGATAGATGTGGTCAGCTTTTTCGGCCAGCGATTTCAGCTCAGAAACCACTTTCTCTTTGCCAGGCAGTATTTCGTAGTGCGCATCCCACTCGTGCCATGGGTCAATGCCCATGCGATTAACCAGGGCACCACGTTCATCTTTCTTAGGCTTCTTAGCCGGTTTGACGGAGGCAGACTCCGCGCTCTTTTTAGGTGCTGAGCCACTGGTCGGCAAATCGCGGATATGACCTACGCTGGATTTCACCACGAAGTCATTACCCAGATACTTATTGATCGTTTTGGCTTTTGCCGGGGACTCAACGATGACGAGAGCTTTACCCATATTCACCTTTACCTAATAAAATTCTTCCAGGAATTCGTCGCACATTGCTTCACCTTCCATTGGCGACGAGCCAAATGTAGCGTGGCGGCGACAATGGATATCAACCGTTCTTTCAACCATAAGCAAAATTTATCGCTATCAGGTCATTGAGTTGACAGGTTTTTCCCCCTGCCCGCGATACAGCACGACGATTTTGCGGTCGAATGTCAAGCAAATCTGTTGCCAGATTGACGAAAGGGTCACACTGTACCTGATAAAATTTGTTACGCAACTTTATTAGCATGCATTTTCCAATCCCGCCAGTACAGCGAAATGCACAAACCCTTTGCTCAGGCAGGGAAAATTTGCCCACAGACGATGTGGGGCGTAGACTTGTTAAATTTTTCAGGAGGAGCTAAATGCAAGACTCAGCGCAACCTATCGACCGTCAGTCTTTGCTGGTACTGGCGAACAAACTCATTCGCGATCACGAAGACACATTATCCGGCATCGAAGCGACCAACGTGACCCAACGCAATGGCGTGCTGGTGTTTAGCGGCGAGTATTTTCTTGATGAGCAAGGCCTGCCGACCGGCAAAAGCACGGCCGTCTTTAATATGTTCAAATACCTGGCCCATGAGCTATCTGAAAAGTATACGCTGATTGATTAAACGAAAAACGCGAGGCTCTCACCTCGCGTTTTTGTTACAACATCGGTTTCTGCCCGCGCAGCCACCAGCGCATCAACAGTTTATCCACGCTTTCCGTCGCACTGCCGGTGAATCGGTCCATCAATTTTTTACGCTGCTGATAACGCAAACCAATCACTTCATGCTGCTCAAACAGGCCCAGCAATAATTCATCGCTGGTGCCGACCGCATCCACCAGACCTTTCTCCAGAGCCTGACTGCCGTACCAGTGTTCACCCGTGGCCACCTGCTCGATGTCCAGTCCTGGTCGCATCTGGTGCACAAAGCCTTTGAACAGATCATGGGTTTCATTGAGGCTTTCGCGGAATTTCTGCCGCCCTTCTTCGGTGTTTTCACCAAGCAACGTCAGCGTGCGCTTGAACTGCCCGGCAGTGTGCAACTCAATATCAATCTCTTTGCCTTTCAGGAAACGGTTAAAGTTGGGGATCTGTGCCACAACGCCAATCGAACCGATAATGGCAAAAGGCGCGGCGACGATGGTGTCCGCCACGCAGGCCATCATATAGCCACCGCTGGCCGCGACTTTATCAACCGCCACGGTAAGGGAAATTTGTTTATCGCGCAGACGTTGCAATTGCGAAGCGGCAAGGCCATAGCCATGTACCACGCCGCCAGGGCTTTCAAGGCGCACAACCACCCGATCGTCAGCCTTTGCAAGCGTCAGTATGGCGGTTACCTCTTCGCGCAAAGCGCCGACTTCATGGGCATCCATGCTTCCTTTAAAATCAAGAACATAAACGCGAGACTTGCGGACAGATGCCGTTTCGCCACGTTTCGCTTTAGCTTTCGCCTCTTTTGCTTCCTGTTTCGCTTTTTTCTTTTGCGCTTTATGCCAGAGTTTTTGCTGCTGTTCATCCAGTAGCGCAACTGACAACTCTTCCTGCATTTCCTTATATTGCTCGCTCAGTCGGGTGACGCGTAATTCCCCCCGCTGGCGCTTACGTTGAGTCAGATTAACAATAAGAACAGCAATAACGGCTATCGCAACAACAACGGTCGCAATTTTGGCCAAAAACAAACCATATTCAGACAGTAATTCCACGCATTCCACCTTGGTTCAGCCACTTAACGTTCACGTCCAGTGTACATGAGGCTTCCGGGCGCGTCTCCCATTGCGACGTTCACTCTGCGTGTGGATTGCGGCATATTTTCTCTGCATTCAACAGATTGTTACGACGACCCTCCCCCGGACTGATTGAAATGGTCTGCGGTTTAAGGCATAACACACATCATACAATTTCGTGCAGACCAAGGAGTCAGTGTGCATTATCAGCCACAACGCGACCTGCTACGCAACCATATCATCCTTGTGACCGGTGCCAGCGACGGGATTGGCAAAGAAGCCGCCCTGACCTATGCACGCTACGGCGCGCGCCTTATTCTGCTTGCCCGTAATGAAGAAAAACTGCGTAGCGTTGCCCAGCAGATAAGCCAGCAAGGCGGACAGACCGCCAGTGTTTACACGCTCGACCTTGCAGACTGCACGCCGCAGGCATGCCATACGCTGGCTGAAGAGATCGCCCGCCACTACCCGCGACTCGATGGTGTGCTGCACAACGCCGGGTTGCTGGGCGATGTTTGCCCCATGGACCAGCAGCAACCCGAACTCTGGAACGCCGTGATGCAGGTAAACGTCAACGCGACTTTTTATCTGACTCAGGCGCTTCTTCCTTTATTACTCAAAGCGGAAAGTGGATCGCTGGTGTTTACCTCATCAAGCGTTGGCCGTCAGGGGCGCGCAAACTGGGGTGCCTATTCTGTATCTAAGTTTGCCACCGAAGGGATGATGCAGGTTCTCGCCGAAGAGTATCAGCACAAACTGCGGGTCAACTGCATCAATCCGGGCGGCACCCGAACCCGCATGCGCGCCCACGCATTTCCGACGGAAGATCCGCAAAAACTGAAAACGCCAGCTGATATCATGCCGTTATATTTATGGCTGATGGGTGACGACAGCCGCCGAAAAACAGGCATGACCTTTGATGCCCAACCAGGACGAAAACCGGGGATATCGCAATGAGTGAAGAACGCTATCAGCAGCGCCAGCAACGAGTAAAAGAAAAAGTGGATGCGCGGGTTGCGGCAGCCCAGGACGAGCGCGGCATTATTATTGTCTTTACCGGCAACGGCAAGGGGAAAACCACAGCGGCGTTTGGCACCGCAACGCGCGCCGTCGGGCATGACAAAAAGGTCGGCGTCATCCAGTTTATTAAAGGCACCTGGCCGAACGGTGAGCGTAATCTGCTGGAGCCGCTGGGCGTTGAGTTTCAGGTAATGGCGACCGGATTTACCTGGGAAACGCAGAATAAAGAAAGCGATACCGCCGCCTGCCTCGCCGTCTGGCAACATGCGCTGCGAATGCTTGCAGATCCCTCGCTGGATATGGTGCTGCTCGATGAGCTGACCTATATGGTGGCTTACGATTACCTGCCGCTGGAGTCAGTGCTTGAGGCGCTAAAAAACCGTCCGGCTACGCAAACGGTCATTATTACGGGCCGGGGTTGTCATCGGGATATTCTGGAGCTGGCCGATACCGTCAGTGAACTGCGCCCGGTAAAACACGCCTTCGAAGCTGGCGTGAAAGCGCAAATCGGCATCGATTATTAACGGGCGGGTTGCAGCCCGGCAATACGCGGCAGCATCTCGTTAAGCGGCAGACACTGGCAATCCTCCGCCAGCGTCAGGCCGTGCGGCGATGCATTTTGCATCGAGAAATAGCGTTTGCGGTATTCACCCGGCGTCATGCCGCAGTATTTATTGAACGCCGTAATCAGGTATTTATGCTCCGGAAAACCGCAGGTATGGCTGATTTCGGTGATAGGTATACGCGTATCGCGAAGTAAGGTCTTCGCTTTATTAACCCGCACCAGGGTCAGATAGGCTTTAAAGTTATGGCGACTGACTTTCTTGAACAGCCGCGAAAACCACGAATAGCTCATTCCGGCGTGCCGGGCGACGTCGCTGAGCGTCAGGGGCGTATCAAACTGTTGATTGATATAGTCGATACCCTTTTTGATCATCGCCGCCTCCCGCAATGTGCTCTCCGGCGGTGAAACGGCAACGCCCGCATTCATTAACGCATCCAGTAGAGTATAAATCGCCGCAAGCCGCTGAAAGGGCGAATCCTGGCTCACCAGCTGTTCAACCAGCACGACAAGTTTGTGGTGCACAAGGCGATCGCTGGCCGTAAAGGTGCGGCCCTGCGTGCACCAGGCCAATAACGGAGCAGGATGCAGGGCGTCAAACAGGCCCGGAGAAAATTGCACAGTAATCAGCTGGCTGGCTTCCCGCTCGGCATTGAGCGAGTGCACTTCCCCGGCGTTGATATATAGCATGTCTCCCTTTTCCAGTAGCACGGTCTGATTCCCTGCCACCACTGAAAAGTCGCCATCGAGCACAGTGATAAGCTCCGGTGCAGCATGCCAGTGAGGTTCGCAGTAGCGAACCTGGGCGGCAAAGACGTTCAGCTTCTCAGCGTTAAAAGCGATAAGCTCATAGCCACTGTCCGCCATCTGCGACGGTGTTTCCTTACGGGCTCGCTGCTGAGTAACTGAAAAGGGAAACATGCATTCTCTCCTTACGCGCCGGGGCCTGCCAGGGTCGCGTTGAGCGTCTCCTTGTCGATATCCAGAGACATAAACTCGGTCAGGGTGATAAAAAGGCCAAAGACCATATCCGGAGCCACGGCGATCAATTTTTCACGCACCTGCTGCTCCGAACGCTGGCTTTTCTTTGCCACCAGCTGCACCACGCGCTGAAATGCCTCGGGCTGCAATATTAGCTGTTGCAATGAATTATCATCCCGCAACCTTACATGACGCGGCAACGCATGGACGTTAACGCTGGCCGTCAGTGGAATATCGCGGGAGGAGCGTCCCACGCCAATGCCGTATTCGCCCGGGAAAAGCACCCAGTCCGCAAGGCCGGGATGATAACAGGCCAGCTCGTCTGCCAGCAGGGATAAGGTCACCCGCTTCGTCTCACCGGGTTGCAACGCCACTTTCGTAAAGGCTTTCAGCGCCTGCGTTTCACGCAGCAGTTCACCCGCCGGTGGACGGAGATACAGTTGCACAATCTCCTTACCCGCCATTGTCCCTTCGTTGGTCACATCGAGCGTCACCGTCAGCGTTTCCCCCGCCGCTAAACGGTCTGTCGAAAGCTGCAGGTTTTGATAAGCAAAGTGGCTGTAACTCAGCCCGAAACCAAAAGGAAACAGCGGTTGCAACTGACGTTTATCATAATAACGATAGCCAACAAACAGACCTTCCCCGTAGTAATGCCGCAGGTTTTCACCCGGATAATGCAGCCATGCGGGAGTCTCCTCCAGCGCATTCGGCATCGTCACCGTTAGCTTGCCGCACGGGTTACGTTTCCCGAACAGAATTTCCGCGACCGCCCTGCCCATCCCTTGTCCGGCAAAGAAGGTTTCCAGCAATGCCTTACAGTTACCCAACCAGGGCATCACCACCGCATCGCTGTTCGCCAGCACCACCACCACATTTGGCTGAACTGCCGAAACCTCACGAATAAGCCGTTCATGGGTGGGAAGAATAGCCAGATCCTTGCGGTCGCCATTCTCACCATCCTCGCCGACCGCCGTACTGACAAACAGAACGGCGACATCAACGTTTTGCGCCAACGCAACCGCCTCAGCCAGAGCCTGCTCATCATCCTGCCCGTCATCCGGGGTGCCAATAGCCCAGCGCACGGCAACGTTTTCCCCGGCGAGATCGAAAATTTCATCCAGCGGCCTGTCCAGCAGCCAGGGGACGGTAGTCGCACAGCCGGATCCCTGAATCACCGGCTCCTGAGCCGGTTTGCCCATCACCGCAATGCTGCTGACCTCCTTACTGCTGAGTGGTAAAAGCGCGTCGTCGTTTTTCAGCAGTACAATCGACTCTGCGGCCAGACGCTGCGACAGTTGATGATGGGCAGAAAAATCCGCCTGCGTATCGGCACGTCTGTTGCGCTGCACTTTATCCAGCAGGCTGAGCATCCGCAGGCAGGCGCTATCGACCACCTGCATGGGCACCTCGCCGGACTCAATGGCCGCCAGCAGCGTTCTCTTGTCGAGCTGGGTTTCCGGCATCGCCAGGTCAGTACCCGCCAGCAATGATGCCGGACGATCTTTGATCCCGTACCAGTCCGACATCACCAGACCGTCATAATCCCACTCTTCGCGCAGAACTTGCGTCAGTAAAAATGGATCCTGCGATGTCTGCACGCCGTTCAGTCGGTTATAGGATGACATCACCGTCCACGGATTTGATTTTTCAATCGCCCGCTTAAAGCCGGCAAGATAGATCTCACGTAGCGCGCGTTCTTCAATAACAGAGTCCATTTCGGTGCGCCGAAACTCGGAGTTGTTGGCGGCGAAATGCTTCAGACTGGCGCCGACGCCCTCATCCTGTAGGCCATTGATCAACGCCGCAGCCATGTCGCCGCTGACCACCGGATCCTCGGAATAGTATTCATACCCGCGTCCCGCCAGCGGCGTACGACGAATATTGATTCCCGGCCCCAGTAAAATGCCGACGCCCATATGCTGACATTCCCTTCCCAGCGCCTGCCCCATCAGGTAAACCAGCTCTACATCCCAGCTACAGGCCAGACTCGACCCATTCGGGAAACAGGTCGCCGGTTTTGAGGTGCTGAACAGCGCTTCGCTGCCCCCTTTGGCAGCCGCGCTCTCGCCTCCGGCCTTGTCCGCAGTCTGGCTTATGACCGCAATGAAATCATCCATGCTCCACTTTTCATCACCGCTGATTTGTGCGGTGCTGTAGCGCACACCGTAAGTGCCGTCGGTCATGACGATATCGTCTATTCCACGATGCGGCAGTGACTGAGTGCGCCATAATCCTTGCCCCGTCAGCAGCGCCACTTTTTCTTCAGACGTCATTGCGGCAAGCGTCGATTCAAATGCATGGTTCATCTTGTTCTCCCTGAGTAAGTATCCTCCGGCAGAGCCGGAGGCTTTAGGGTGAGCGCCTCAAAGGCGCCGACAAACCATGAGCCGCCCAA
>NZ_CBFFRJ010000143.1:0-12289 GCF_965644225.1 Phytobacter sp. V91
GATTCGACACCCATATCAAAACCGGTAACTCTCAACCTTTCAAGGTCAAGTGTCAGATCAAGTCGCGACTAATACAGGTAAGGCTAATACAGATAAGGACTCCACTGAACCCCACCGATTAAATCGCACCTTCCTTAATCCTAATGAGAATCTTAAAGAAAGTCATTTGCTAGCTGCCATAAATGCTGCCTCGAGGCCAGCAAACGGATCTCCCTCATCTGCCTCTTCTTCACTGCTCGACCATTGCAATGTCGCTTCGTCAATCCCTACCTTGACCCCCTGAGACCCATAAATAGCGGAGACAAGCTGGGCGTTACGTATATCAGCGCGAATGTCGCTAATAGGGTTTTCACGATCATATTCAGCCCACATCATCAGCTCGCCCACTGACAAGGTGTTTCGCAGTTCGCCCAGCGTGCGTCCCATCCGAAGCGCCAGCGACATCAGGAACTGCATGCCAGGCGTTTTTACTTTTCTTTGGCTTCCTCTGCGCCGGTGATCAGATTTAGTGCGCGCTTCAGCAACCGGGCATGCACCGGTCCATAAATACCCGCAACATCAGCGGCATCATCCGGGGAAAATACTGGCTGCTCGTCTACATCAAGCAGGACATCAATAAACAACGTCACATCGGCATCAAGATTTCGCTTCATGCTTTCAGATACCGACAGTTCGGTTTCAGTATCGTTCTTTACGATATTCTGCCAGCGTAACCACGCTTCAGCAGATGGCTCACGAAGAATGACTTTTTCGCCTTCCCACTCAGGCACTACGACAGAAAGATGGCGAAAACCTGCCATCTTCGACATTGCCAGGGCTTTGATATTTTTTGCCATTAAGTTACTCGCCGGATAACCGGCGATCTCCATTAGTTAACGGTGACAGTGCATTCAGCTGAGGTAATGACCTGCTCAGGCGTTCCCGAATCCGTGACTTCGCAGGTGTAAACCCCGGCATCGCCAGAGACCGCACTGGCCTTATTAAAGGTTGCAGCTGTCTGACCGGAAACAACCGTGGCACCTTTTTTCCATTTATAGGTGTATGGTGCCACACCACCACTTGCCGCGACCGTCATTGCCAGTGCCGAACCAGCAGTTACCGACAGTGTCGGAGAAAGATCGGTATCGAAAACCAGAGTCGAAACCGCATCGATGTTTTCCGGCTTGCCTTTCAGGCGCAAACTGAACGTAGCCGCAACGACACCGTTGGTTTGTGAATCCCAGGTGTGCTGGCGCACTTCGGCGCGGAACAGGAAGCCATTGCCAGAGGGGAAAAGGATTTTGAAGCCATACACTGCATCAGTGTCGTATGCGCTTCGCAGCGTATCCTGCGCCGGATTGCGGTAAAAGTTACCGCTAAGCGACATCTCAGACGCTGCCGCCAGGCCGTTGATATTCTCCTGCTCATCAGAACAGAGAGTTGTTACATCAATGTCCTGCTTTTGGCCTGCCGTGAAGCTGGCCTGCTTAATGGTGCAGCTCAGGTTAAGAAAGGTTGCAGTTTCGAGTTCCGCTGCAGTGACAGGTACGTTAGTAATGAGCACCTGCGTTTTTTGCGCACGTTCGAATAACGCTGACATAGTGTTCTCCAAAAAAGAAAACCCGGCGCAATGGCCGGGTTCGGGACGGGATGGGGTATTAATTAGACGATGATAATTGCTTCAAGCGTTGCACGGTGTAACTGGTTTTCAGGTTCATATCCGGGAAACTTACTCAGATTTTCCAGCCCTAGCGGTGAGAGCTGCTCGACTACCTGGTCTCTGATAGCCCTGGCGTCTTTGATCCTCTTTGCATAAACATCAACCTGAATCGTTATGCTGGTTTCTGATGGGCCGCACAGCGTATCGGCGGATACCTCAGAAGGAAGTGAAAACACGATCCACGGTGGCGTGATGTCAGGCTCCCCTGCCTTGTTTAACGGCACTACATAGGGATACACCTGACCTCCAGCCAGCGTGGAAATCAGTGCATAAATGTCGTCTTCAGTCATTTGCTGAACACCTGATCGATTGCCTGGTTAAGGCGCCGTAGCGCAGCCTGATACGCTTCATCCTGCATAACGTCGAACGCTGGCCGAACGAAAGGATGTGCAGGAGTTGTCACTGTTCCCAACTCCACAAAGCGCCAGTAAAACGCATTGCGTGGGTTGTTGCCCTTCATCGTGTTGTCGCTGTTACCGGTTTGAGGGTTGCGGCCAAGGATGTGAATGCCAGATGAGATCTGCCCTTTCGCTACGCTACCCTGAGTAACGACAACAATGTTTTTCTTCAGCTTACCGGTTCTCACTGGCGCTCGGGAAATAACCTCCTCACGGAGCACGCTGGCACCAGCACGGGTTGCATCACGGAGAACTTTGTTGTTTTCGGCTTTACTCAGAAGATCGAGATCTTTAGCAATATCTCCAAGCGCTGAAAAATCGAGGTTGTAATCAATCATTTTTCAGTCCCCTGCTTACAGAGAATTTCGAGGCGGGTGCGCTTTGCGTCGGGAACGGGTGGGCCGACAACATTAATGGTGGTCCCTGCAAATGGCCCTGTCAGAACCTTAAGCCGAGAGGCCGCAGTTATATCACGCCGATATCTCACCCACGTTCGGATCGTTGCTTCTGCTGTTTCCGCACCAGACTGCAGTTGTTCGCGACCGCTAATACCCAATACCTCGGCCCTGATAGTCTTGCCATCCTGCCATTCTTCAATCGGTTGACCTGACGGATCGCGAACAGAGATAAAATTGAGGATGGTAACGCGGTGCCGTAATCGTCCAGCCTGCATAGCACCTCCTTACAAAGGAATGTAACGGTATGGTTCAAGCAGTGATTCAAAGCCAAACGGGAATGACGTAACAATGTTACCGACATTAACCTGTTCACGATTTTCATACCAGTGCCCAGATAGCAGCAATAACGCCAGAAGCACATCATTTTCAATAAGCAACCCGTCAGGATCGCTTTCAGGCACTTCAGTTTCGTAAAGTTTGCGATTAATGAAGTTTTCAGCCTTCCTTTTCGCTGATCCGAAGTAGATAAGTAACATCTCATCTTCGGTCGAATCATCACTGTCGATACGACACTGCGCCCGCAAAATTTCGATTGTTGTACTCATAGTTAATCCTATGCCCGCCAGATAGCGGGCATAAAAAAACCGCTTACGCGGCTGTTGTGGTTAACGTAGCAACTAATTATGCAGGTTTGCCCGTCAGCGCCTTAATCGCCGCGGTATCTTCCAGCACACAATCGAAGCGATGGAAAGCCAGGAACGCAGTCTGGTCATATTCCGCGTAACGCTCAACCAGGCGCTTGAGCGTCATATAAGCCACTCGGCGAATGATGAAGCGGTTGAAGTCACCGAAGAATGCGAATTTCGCCCCCGCCGCGATGTTCGGAATGGCCGGATCAATGACATACGGCGTCTGGAGAACTGTTGCCGGCGCACCACCGATGATGCTCGGTAACCAGAGCGGGCGGCCCTGACCATCTTCCATCTCTTCAATCGCCTGCAGGGTTGTATCGTTGAAAGCAAAGCGCACCTGCGGGCCGTTGCGGTACGCAGGATCAACGGCGTGTTTCAGCGCGTTAAGCTCTTTCCAGGTGAACGCAGTAGCGGATGCTGTCGCTTTGGTGCCTGTCACGGATGCGGATAACCCCTTTGGCTGTAATGGAGTACCAGCGCCGGTGCCAAGAACCAGATATTTGGCTTCACCGCGACCAATACGGGAGGCAATGCGCGAGGCCAGAAACGCTTCAATATCCACGCCGCTATCCTGCAGGAGTTCGTTGGACACGCGGATGATTTTTGAAGACAATTTCTTTGCACCGAGAGAAGCCCCACCGAATGCTACATCTTCTTCGCTGGTTTCGGTGTTTTCGCCAAGCAGTTCACCTTCTTCCGTGGTGCCGTCCGACGTTGACCAGGAGATATCTTGCCCGTTCGATGTGTTGAGGATCTGCGCCACACTGGCAATCCCCCCATACGCTTTCATTGATTCGACAATCTTATTCAGCATCTGGATCGGGACGGTGTAGCCACCTTTTGCATCCGGCGACGTTCCCTGTGCGCGCAGCTCTTTAACAGCCTGACGCTCTTCGGCAGAAAGCTCGCCAAAGCCATGGCGCAGGAATTTATCAAATGCAGCTGCGCGACGTTCGGCCTGCTGATTTTCAGGTGTGTTTTCACGCTGCTGCTGGCGCTGTTCTTCGTCCTGGTTATCAATATACATCTGGTCATGACGACGCAGCTCCTCTTCACGCCCGATTTTTTCATCCAGGGAATCAAGCTCGGATTTCATCGCGCCCCACTGGCCGCGCTGCTCTTCCGTCCAGGTGGTTTCGCCCAGTTTTTCATGCAGTGCACGCATATCGGCGGCGATGGTATTTCGTTTTTGCTTAAGTTCGTGCAATTTCATGGTTTTTCCTTACGCGTTGATCAGGGTCAGCAGGCGCTCGCGCGCCATTCGTTGGTTAATGGCGTTCTGTAGCGCGCCGCTATCACGCGCCTCCTGCCAGGCTTTCATTGAACGGACGCCGGAATCAGCATCCTGATAGGCCGGATAAGTCACCGGCGAGACGTCGTATAGTCGGGAAAATTGGCTGATTTCGCGGATCACCACCCCTTCTTCATCCTCGTACCAGCGCTCGCCGTCACGGGCGACGCGGAAAGCAAAGGAAGACTGGTTGATATCCCCGCGATACATGGGCGCCAGAACCAGATCACGGATGGTTTGTGTTTCTGGCGCCACGATGTCGTAGCGCAGGCCTTTATCATCAACCCCAACGGTCAGCGTGCCGGAAGTGCTGCGCCCGAGAATAAAGTTAGGGTCATGATTAAAGAGCCCACGCACATCGTCGCCAAGCACGTTGTCGAATGCGCCTGGCTTGATGATCTCCCTGAACCCCCAAAGAGGCTCGGAGCGGCTGTTAAAGACAGAGCCGTAACCGATAATGTGCGTGGGCTGATCGCCCTGCTGCTCGGCACGGACTTCACCGCTGTAACAGCGGGTTTCGCGGTCACTCATCGGTTTTTTCCTCTTTTGTTTTATCGGTTTTGAAGTCATCAGCCGGATTGGCAGCGTTAACGCTCACCAGCATTTCATCCAGGCCATCAACCGGGTTCATATCCTCAAAGGCGCGGGCCTCATTGCGGCTCATCCAGCCATCGGTGATCGCGAAGTGATAGAACTGGGCGCGTTCCTGCGGGGTACCGCGTAACAATCCCGTTAGATTAAAACGGACGTAATACCCCGCGGCGCGTTCGGCACGGGTAAACAGGCGGCGGTTTAACTCCTGCTCCCAGTTCGTGACCCACGGCATCATCGTGTAGCGGACAAATTGAATCGCCTGCTGGGTGATATTGGAAAAGGTGGCCTTTTCAAGGTCGTTAATCATGTGTGCCGGGACATTGAAAATCCCGGCAATCATCGAACGATTCAGTTTCGACATATCGATGATCTGTGCATCTACCGGGGAGACGGTCAGGGCTTTGTAGTCCAGATCAGCAGGCAGCAGGACGGTTTTATTTTCCGCGCTGCGCAGCGCCGCCATCGTTTTTTGCCAGACCCCTTTAAGTCGGCTCCAGCTATCATCGTTCAGCGCAGTTTTTACTGTCAGGATCCCCGACGGTCGCGCGTTTCCGCTGAAAAATGAACTGGTGTACTGCTGCCCGCTCATCCCCATGCCAATGGTTTCAGCGTGCTGCATGATGGGTGACAGGCCCATTTTCTGGTTATTGCCCAATGCCCTGACATGGATCATGTCGTCAGGGCTTATCGCAAATGCTCCCTCTTCGTTATAAACCCCATAGGTATAGCGACCGCCGGTATTCAGTAACGTGGTTTCCCAGGGCATCGGGTTTTCAATCGACTGAACCTCACCACGCCGGGAACGCTTTACCCATCCGTAGCCGTTCCCCCAGCCCAGCACATGCCGTTGCGTCAGCTCGCGCCATTTATAACTGGTTTGCCAGATATTGGGCTCATCATGGAGCAGGTAAAACACCGGGTGATCCCGTGCAGGGCTGACGGTATTCCCGGTATTTCTCATGACATGCAGCGGCATCTGCGCCAGATTGGAGGCGATCACGTAAATACATGAGTACACCGCCGCCAGCTTCATCGCGGTAACCGGGTTAACCACAACATCGCGGCCCAGCATGCTATCGATATCGGCCATTTCCCCCGTTATCGGCGTGGCGGGGTTTTCGAGTGGTTCACTGCGGAACATTGCATCAAGTAACACGTTTCCCCCTCATTGCCGCCATCAATGCACCAGCAAACAGCAGCCCACCAGAAAACATCAGCGCAGTAGCCAGCCCATATTGCAGGTAAACGCCGCCCGCGAGCATGCCGAAACCGGCAAGCCCGATAACATCGATAATCAGTGATTTCATATAATTAACAGGTCGTCGTCTGGATCCAGACCAGAAAGAAAATCGCTAACGTCACCACCGTTCACCAGCACACGGCTCATCCCCGTAAACATCGCGGCAGGGCCGTCGATTTTCGCTTCCGGTGTGGATTTGTTGGGAAAAATGTTGTCGTTTTTGTCCGGTTTAACGGTCACGTTCGACATCATCCAGTTCATTACCGGGTGATTGGTATGATGGAAGCGACCACCGTAAACCAGCGCTTCAACCTCTTTCATGGCCTCGGAGAAGTTGCGGACTGTCTGAGGAACCTCTACCAGAGGAATTCCCTCCTCGGCCAGCGCAAGGCTAAATTGCGTAGCGCTCCAGGGGTCAAAACCCACCTCTTTCAGGCTTTGGCCGCCTATCCAGGCAATCAGGTCAGCTTTGATCTGGTTGTGATCGATGACATCCCCGTCAGTCAGCTCTAATTTTCCGAGCATGGCCCAGCCCCGGTACATCTGCGCCATTTGTTCAGAGCATTTCTCTAATCGCCCTTCGGGTAGCCAGAATTTAAAGTCAGCGTGAAGATGCCCGTTATCCGCCCGCCAGATTTTCCCCGCGGCACAGATGTCGATTTTATGAGCCAGATCCACACCAACCCACATCGGGTAAGTTTTGAGTTCATGAACCGGTGCAATATCCTCGCAGGCTTCCCACTTCATCATGTCCATCCAGGCTGATTCAGCCGTAACCCAGATATTCATGTGTTTTGTGAAGAAATTGACGCGCGCGGAAACCTGCTCTTTCGCTTTTTTCGCCAGGCGGCGCAGGTCATCCCAGCGTTTGCAGATGCCTAAGCCTGGGTTAGCCTTTTGCCACACCGTTTCATCAAACGGGTCATCACCTTTATCCAGGGTGAAAATGATGGCGAAAAAGCTGTCGTCTTTGACAGCCCCCTCAACCTTGCTGTTGTAACCCTTCAAAACCTTAATGGCGTAGTCACGCAGTTCGTAACAGATACCTTCTTTATTAAACCCGGCGGTCGTGATGCCAAACAAAAGTGACTGCAGACGTGCACCGGTTGCAGTTTCCAGAACATCCCACACGTCACGGGTTTTATGCGCATGCAGTTCGTCGACGATGCCGCAATGAATGTTCAGGCCATCGAGGTTGTTGGCGTCCGACGAGAGCGGCTCAAATTTGGAAGAGCTTTGCTCCTGGTAAATAGCCAGTTTGTTGAATTCAAACTGGCGCCCCAGCGTCGATTTCGCTTTCTTGATCATGTTTTTGGCATCTTCGAACACGATGCGCGCCTGGTCGCGGGTAGTGGCGGCAGAATAAACCTCCGCGCCCCCTTCCCCATCGGCCCCGGCCATATACAGGCCAACACCGGATGAAAGCGTCGATTTGGCATTTTTACGGGCCACTTCGTTATACGCAGTGCGAAACCGGCGAACCATCACCGGGCGTCCGCTGCCATCGTTGCGTAACACGACTTCACCTGTTTGCTCATCCACCAGCGGAATTACAAAGCCGAAGATATTGATCAGGATGAACACATGCCAGTCCATCAACTCAATAGGCTGACCGGCCAAATTGCCCTTAACATGTGGCACGAATTTATAAAAATTGAGGATGTGTTGTGCACGAGCCTCGCTGAAAAAGATATTCCGCTCTTCACCATGAGCGAGATCGTCAATAAATCGTTGGCAGGCCAGGCGCACAAACTCGCAGGCAACAATTTCCCCCGCCACAACCCGTTCGGCGTAGCGTATTCCTTCTGCAACCTTGGCCATTAATCCCTCGCTTTCATGAACTCTGCCAGCGGATCAACCGCATCGGGTTTGTTTATGCTGACTTTTGAGCGGCTGGCAGGCGTCATGCCGAATTCAGCGAGCATTGCGCGAAGACGCTTCCAGGCATCAGCTTTCATAATTGCCGCCGGGTGAGCCTTTATCATGCGTATCTCCCGCGCTTTGTCCTCGTCGCTTTCGTCTTCGTTGTAAATGGCATATGTATAACCTTCCCGCTCCAGCGTTTCGCAGTGGTGCCGGTATTCGGTGTAAACCTCCACCAGCAATTCAAGTGCACGTGCGTCGAGCTGGGAAAGCACGCCCACGGCGTCCAGTTCCTCGGCCATTCGCTTGAACCAGTATTTGCCCTGCTTATCGAAATGCTTCGGAGTTGGGGGAACCCCTGCAGGGGGTTTTGGTTCATCTTTGTTGATCGGGCGTTTGGATGGGTTCCCCCTCACCAAACTTAGATGGGTCGGGGTTTTCGGCGGTCCCGGCATAATCGAAAACTCCTATTAATGACTGGTTGGGGGTACCCAAAAAAAGTTTCGTAACCTGCGGCGATGCGAAGAAAGGTCAGGCGTCGGTCCCTTGGGCGCGCGGCTGTAGGGATTTGATCCCCCCCCTCCCCTTGATGAGAATGGATGTCATTTTCATCAAAATGATTGCATTTGAAATGATTTCACTATTGCTTCTCGGTCGCTGTCTTGCGGCGGTGGCAAGGCCAGCAGAGGCTTTGCAGGTTGGCATCGTCATCGGTACCGCCTTGAGCTTTCGGCTTGATATGGTCGACTGTCACGGCGGGTACTGCGCGGCCTTCTTTGAGGCATGACTGACATAGATGGTTGTCGCGGCAGAGGATGCGGGCGCGGCGAATCTCCCACTTGCTACCGTATCCGCGTTGATGTCTGCTCTTGCCCTGCTGATGCTGTTCCCACCCTTCGTTACGGTGCTGCTCGCAATAGCCTGAGCGGTCAGTCGTTGTGCCGGGGCAACCGCGCTTGCGGCATGCTCGCGGGATTAGCGCGGGCATCGCTCAATCCTTACCTGTCCATATCTGATGCGGCGCTGAACCTCTCCGTTCACGACAAGTATTCTCCCTTTGTCGTCACGCATAACATCCACAACCTCACCTTTAACATCGTCGGCGGTCTGGCAGCGCTTCACCTCTTCGCCGTCGAGATACACGGTGATACGTTCGCGACCGGGGATGATTCGCTCTCCCGGATCATCATCAAGCACGGTTACACGCATAATGGTTTCCTTTTAGGTGTGAGCCTGTCGCACGGGAAGACCGCCCGATAAAGCGGAATGCCCCAGGCTCACTACTGAAAGATATCGTTAGTCTGCACGTGCGAGGCGCAAATGAAATTCCACCAGCAAAAACCAGTAGCCCAGAGATGTGACTCATCACCCGCCCGGTTTGCCAATTCAACGGCCTCCCAGTCCGGTGTTGCCATGACCATTTACTCACGTAGACATTATCGGAACCACTTTCCTGTGGATTTGGATGGCATTTTTTACTAATGCGATTCGCTTCAGATGTGATTTATTTGGTATGCATTTAACTGCAGATAAATCCGGGATATGAAATGAGAAAATCAGCTTTGATTCTGGCGTTATTGCTGGCTACGGCAAGTTTGAGTGGCTGTATTCCTCCCCCTGGCCATCATCGTGGCGGGCCGCCACCCATCATTCCCCCTATCGTTCCGCGCTAAGTTCCCGCCTTATTTGCGCAGCCTTTTTCTCAAAGAATTGTCTGCGCTTTACTTTCAGCCATTCATGTCATCCACCCTGCCTGTATCTGCCCCTGTACAGCGGGCGTAAAAAACCCGGCACAGGCCGGGTCGGATTTTTACAGATTCAGATTACTCTGAGATAAGACAAAAAGATGATCAAGATCACGTTTTTATGTTAGTATCAACGGCATTGGTAATTTCTTTGTTATACTTTTGTTACATACCTGACGTGTTATGTACTTCGACTTACTCCTGGTGTGGCGTTATGACTGTATGAGAAGGAAGTAGTATCCCCTGAGAGATTAACGGACTAATCTGTAATGGATTACCCTCGGGGCTTTTTACAAAGCAGTTACCATATAACCATTTTCAGCAACAATAACCACACCTAAAGTGTAACAACTTGTAAATAATAACCACTCTCATTAACATCAAATTGAATTCAGCAGCATTTTCTTCCCGATAAGGTATCCAGCACCTGCCACGCAGGTATTACCGGCCAAAAATTCGGTTGATATCTCACCCGGTTCCTCCTCCCCCACTGGCGAGGAACTGTCTGTTCTAAAGAATGAATTTTTGCAAGGAAACTTACTTCAGACACTGGGTGTTGATGTAGTCCTGCAACCCGGCAATCATTTTGCCGCTGGTTTCGATTCGCTCTCTGAGGGTGAAATAATCCCGTTCAGCGGCGTCAGTAAGTCGGGGGCTGGCTGCATCATCCATGCCGGGGGCGCTGGCCGTTCCGTTCGCTGGACATCTGGCGTTGACGCGCAACCCACACTTACCAGAGCTAACGCAACGCTGCAGATCATCAAGCTGCTTTTTCGCATCAGCTAACTCCTTCGTGTATTTGGCGTCCAGCGCGGCAACGTCACGCTGCCGGGTCTGCATGTCGGTGATGGTATCGTTCGCCAGCGTCAGCGCACTGGTCGCTTTGTCTCGCTGGTCTTTGTAGGTGATGGCGTTGTCGCGGTAGTGATTTACCGCAACGGCCAGGAGCAAAATCAGCAGTACAATCAATATCTGCAACCAATAGCGCTTCAGCAGAGTGGAAATCATGATTCAGATACCGAACTCTGTCCTGACATCACCGGCAGCAATCTGGAGTCACGTGGTTCGTTGACTGGCCAGCGGTAACCTGACACGCGATTACGCGAGAATGCGCGGATGTTGATTGCGTCTGACTGATTGCCACCCAGCACCATCAGATCACCATTAGCCTGCTGACCTACAACAAACCCAACGTGACCGCCACCGTCGCGGGTAAATACCACAATGCAACCGTACGATGGCTCGCGCAGCTCAACACCCCAGTTAAGGTACGATTTAGCCGATTCAAATCGGGTAGATTTGATGCCTACGCGCTCAAGCATCGCGCCAACGTACGCCGCGCACCATGGCGTCTCATCATCTTTGATGCCACCGCGCTTAATGTCTTTCCAGAACTGGAGAATGAGAGGGTTGTGACGGGGGCCTTTGATTTCCAGTTGCCCTATGAATTTTTTTCCTTCCACCAGCCAGGCTGGTTCTGAATTTTGAACAGTCATAATCACACCTTGTTGTTGTCGCTACCTACACCCAGGCGGGTGCAGATCAGCCTCATAGCAAAACCACGAATGGCATCAACACCGATAAGGCCAACACCGCCACCAATGGCAACGGAAAGCGATTTAGGCCAGCCGATGTATTCAAGCGCCGATGAGAATGCGAGCGTCAGGGCGCCGCAGAGAAGTATTTCCAGACTCTTTTTCTTCCAGCCTCCTGAGCCGCCAAAATAGGCAATACGCAACCCAGCCATACCTAACGACATCAGTACCGCACCCAGCGGGGTATCGCCTCGCCACCAGCTCTGCAGCATTTCCAGCAGGCCAGGCCAGGATTGTGGGTCATTGTGCATTTTCATGGTTCCTCACCTCCGGTGATTCGGATGGCGCTGTGTGAATTGATAAGAGAGAAGTGGAGATCTGGCCTTCGGGCACTTTCGTAAAAGTGAAGGTAGGTGTGGTTCCCGAGCCCAGAAATGAAAAAACCTGCCTAACCGAGCGCTGCATGGTGCCTGGCTGGTTATGGCGGCTTGATATCTCAACTGATATGTTTAATTCGCCAGAATAAATCCATATCAAAGGAGTTGTTATGAGTGATTTTCAGTACGAGCTATATGCTCAGGTTTCAGCCCTTAAAACAGCATTAGCAGTGACTATTCAGGTTTTGCCTGATGAAAAAAAGGAAATGGTATTAAATTTACTTCAGAAGCTTTCTGAAAACGACTACACGGAGTCATTGGAATTAGTGCCAGGGAAGGTGACTGAAGTAACTATTGAAAAGATAGATAAGGCAATTAAAGTGTATTAGTCGCGACTTGATCTGACACTTGACCTTGAAAGGTTGAGAGTTACCGGTTTTGATATGGGTGTCGAATC
>NZ_CBFFRJ010000144.1:0-12107 GCF_965644225.1 Phytobacter sp. V91
TACTGAAAATGTTAGGGAAAGAATACAGTAATATGGTCATGGATGACTGACCATATTACTGGGGATCACTCAGCCCAGCACCAGATCAATGGCATCAAGAAATGTGGATTTTCCCGAATCGCCAGGACCGATAAGGCAGTTAAAACCAGGGCTTGGATACCAGTCTGCCTGTCGTATTGATCTAAAGTTTTCGATACTGATATGCCGGATCACTGCCATCTGCTTTCTCCCTGCGTAGGAATATTCATTCTTAAACTCGGAATGGAGAAAGATAATTACACATGATGCTGTGCTTTTTTATGATGCAGATGGTTATCCGATAAAATTCGATGAAGCCGATTTTCTTTCCTTTATATGCAGGCTATGTAAAGGAAAGGAAATGCCAGTGCTGTCGCACTTTATTCTATAAAGTCGCGTTTATTTCTATATGTTACAACCGCCTCCCACCATAGCGGCAAGTGAAGCACTATGGTGAGGCGCGCGAAACGGCCTCTGCCGCCACTTTTTCACAATGCTGGCGGAGTTAACCAGGCTTATGATGGCTGCGCTCTCAAGGGCTTCCTGACGATTTAAGGATGGCAACAGCGGCCCAAGTCGGCTGGCAAGCATCGTTTTTCCGGTGCCGGGAGGGCCAATAAGTAACAGGTTATGGCCTCCCGCTGCGGTTATCTCCAGCGCGCGTTTTCCTTGCTCCTGGCCAATCACATCACTCAGATCATCATGGGTGTTTACCTCCTCGGGAGGAAGCGTGAAGGAGGGGGGTTGTAGCGCATGCTTGCCTTCCAGAAATGCACACACTTCCTGCAAATGCTGTGCAACCAGACAATCTTGTGTCTCAGCCAGGCTGACCTCGGCTTCATTTTCCTGCGCCACGATAATACGCCTGCCTGCTTTAATGGCTTCGACAGTGCTTGAGATCGCACCCGGAACACCTCTTAACGCGCCTGTAAGCGCCAGTTCCCCCACGAACTCAAATTGGTGTAAATGATTGACGCTAAGTTGCTCAGAGGCAGCGAGAAGCGCAATAGCGATAGGTAAATCATATCGCCCGCCGTCCTTGGGTAAATCAGCAGGGGCGAGATTAATTGTGATCTTTTTGGCCGGAAATTCGTAGCCGCTGTTGATGATTGCACTGCGGACACGATCCCTGGCCTCCTTGACCGTTGTTTCCGGGAGCCCAACCATGGTTAAACCGGGAAGTCCGTTGCTGATATGAACTTCAGCGGTTACCAGGGGCGCCGAAATCCCTAATGCCGCTCGAGTATAGATAACCGCTAACGTCATAGTCTCTCCTTGTGAACCACGATTATGCGCTGTTCATTCAGACAGACGTTTGAGGGATTGACGTTCTTACGAGGTGACACGCAGGCTAATTGCTGATTCTCGTTCTCATTGCAGGACTCTGGAATCCTGGCCGCATCTTTTTCAACTTAGCGATCGCGCCCAAAATGCAGAAAAAAATGAAGAAATTTCATTTTTAGTTTTCTTTATAAAAAACAATGATTTTTATAGAAAAAATTTGTATGAAGCCTGATTGCGTCATAAATATTTCTTGTATCATCTCTCATATCTGTGATAACTCTTTAGGTATTCCTTCGAACCTGAAGACCGAAAGTACAGAAAATGACAGCCCTTCTACGAGTGATTAGCCTGGTCGTGATTAGCGTGGTGGTGATTATTATCCCACCGTGCGGGGCTGCACTTGGACGAGGAAAGGCTTAGAAATCAAGCCTTAACGAACTAAGACCCCCGCACCGAAAGGTCCGGGGGTTTTTTTATGACCTAAAAACATAGACGAGGAACAAAGAATGGCTTGCAGCACAAAATTCTGTTTCTCTCGATTTACGGCGGGGAACTAACTATGAATGGGGCGCAGTGGGTGGTACATGCGTTGCGAGCACAGCAGGTTGATACAGTCTTTGGGTATCCGGGTGGCGCAATCATGCCTGTATACGATGCGTTGTACGATGGCGGCGTGGATCACCTGTTGTGTCGGCATGAGCAGGGCGCTGCCATGGCGGCTATCGGCTATGCTCGCTCAACCGGAAAAACCGGGGTCTGCATCGCAACGTCTGGCCCAGGTGCCACCAATCTGATCACCGGTCTGGCTGACGCTCTGCTGGATTCTGTTCCGGTTGTGGCGATCACTGGTCAGGTTGCCGCTCCGTTGATCGGTACCGATGCGTTTCAGGAAGTGGACGTTCTCGGTTTGTCATTGGCCTGCACCAAACACAGTTTCCTGGTGCAATCGCTGGAAGAGTTACCGCGCGTAATCGCCGAGGCTTTCCAGGTGGCAAACTCAGGTCGTCCTGGCCCGGTTCTGGTCGATATTCCTAAAGATATTCAGTTAGCCTCCGGCCTGCTTGAGCCGCATTTTTCCACTATTGAAGACGACCTCTCTTTCCCACAGGCGGAAATGGCGCAGGCTCGCCAGATGCTGGCTCAGGCTAAAAAACCCATGCTGTATGTGGGCGGTGGTGTCGGGATGGCGCAGGCGGTTCCGGCGCTGCGGGCATTCCTTGCAGAAACTCAAATGCCCGTCACTTGCACACTGAAGGGGCTGGGCGTTGTGGAAGACAGCTATCCCTGGTATCTGGGGATGTTGGGCATGCATGGCACGAAAGCCGCGAACCTGGCGGTCCAGGAGTCCGATCTGTTGATTGCCGTGGGTGCTCGTTTCGACGACCGTGTAACCGGCAAGCTGAACACTTTTGCTCCCCATGCCAAAGTTATCCATATGGATATTGACCCGGCGGAAATGAATAAATTGCGCCAGGTGCATGTGGCGTTAGAAGGTGACCTGAACAGATTGCTGCCTGCTCTGCAACAGCCATTAGCCATTGATGAGTGGCGTAATCATAACGCTGATATGCGCACCGAGTTTGCCTGGCGTTATGATCATCCTGGCGAGTCTATCTATGCTCCGTTGCTGTTAAAACAGCTGTCAGACCGCAAACCTGCTAATAGCGTGGTGACCACCGATGTGGGTCAGCATCAAATGTGGTCTGCACAGCACATGACTTACACGCGCCCGGAAAACTTTATTACCTCCAGTGGCCTGGGAACGATGGGTTTTGGGCTGCCTGCCGCCGTGGGCGCCCAGGTCGCCCGCCCGGACGATACGGTTATCTGTATCTCCGGTGACGGCTCCTTCATGATGAATGTTCAGGAGCTGGGCACCGTAAAACGAAAACAGTTACCGCTGAAAATCCTGTTACTGGATAATCAGCGCTTAGGTATGGTTCGTCAGTGGCAGCAGTTATTCTTCAACGAACGTTATAGCGAGACCACACTTACTGATAACCCCGATTTCCTCGTTCTGGCTAGCGCCTTCGGCATTCCCGGCCAGCACATCACCCGTAAAGACCAGGTTGAAGCGGCACTCGACACTATGTTGTCCAGCGAGGGGCCTTACCTGCTTCATGTCTCAATCGACGAGCTTGAGAATGTCTGGCCATTGGTACCGCCAGGTGCCAGTAACTCACAAATGCTGGAGAAACAATCATGATGCAACATCAGGTCGCTGTGCAGGCTCGTTTGAACCCGGAAACCTTAGAACGTGTATTACGCGTGGTACGCCACCGCGGCTTTCAGGTTTGCGCGATGAACATGGAGACCGCCGCTGATAGCCGAAACATCAATATCGAATTGACCGTTGCCAGCCCCCGCCCCGTCGAATTACTGTTTAGCCAGTTAAGCAAACTGGTCGACGTCGCCCGGGTTGATATCCAGCAATGTACAACATCATCACAACAGATCCGCGCTTGAGCGCAAAGGAATTAAAATGACGAAGAAAGCTGATTACATTTGGTTCAATGGCGAGATGGTTCCGTGGGGAGAGGCGAAGGTTCACGTGATGTCTCACGCGCTGCACTACGGAACGTCTGTATTCGAAGGTATCCGTTGCTACGATTCGCACAAAGGGCCAGTGGTGTTCCGTCATCGCGAACACATGCAGCGTCTGCGTGATTCGGCCAAAATCTACCGTTTCCCGGTCTCTCAAAGCGTTGATGAATTGATGGAAGCCTGCCGCCAGGTTATCCGTAAAAACAACCTGACCAGCGCCTATATTCGTCCGCTGGTGTTTGTCGGTGATGTGGGTATGGGCGTGAATCCGCCAGATGGATACACCACCGATGTGATCATTGCGGCCTTCCCGTGGGGCGCATACCTTGGCGCAGAAGCGCTGGATCAGGGCATTGATGCGATGGTTTCCTCCTGGAACCGCGTTGCGCCGAACACCATTCCGACTGCGGCGAAAGCCGGTGGTAACTATCTTTCTTCTCTGCTTGTTGGTAGTGAAGCGCGCCGCCACGGTTACCAGGAAGGTATCGCGCTGGACGTGAACGGCTATATTTCAGAAGGGGCCGGTGAAAACCTGTTTGAAGTGAAAGATGGCGTGTTGTTCACTCCGCCGTTTACTTCTTCAGCGCTGCCGGGCATTACCCGTGATGCGATCATCAAACTGGCGCAGGATCTGGGCCTTGAAGTGCGTGAGCAGACACTGTCCCGTGAATCGCTGTACCTGGCTGACGAAGTCTTTATGTCCGGTACCGCCGCAGAAATCACGCCGGTTCGCAGCGTTGATGGCATCCAGGTGGGTGAAGGCCGTTGTGGCCCGGTCACCAAACGTATTCAGCAAGCATTCTTTGGCCTCTTTACCGGTGAAACCGAAGATAAATGGGGCTGGTTGGATCAAGTTAATCAATAAACAAAATGACAGGGCGGCACGCACCGCCTTGTTTTTTAGACAGACTGGGAGTAACTAACGCATGCCTAAGTACCGTTCCGCCACCACCACTCATGGGCGTAATATGGCGGGTGCCCGCGCGCTGTGGCGCGCCACCGGGATGACCGACGCAGATTTTGGTAAGCCAATTATCGCGGTCGTGAACTCGTTTACCCAGTTCGTGCCGGGCCACGTGCACCTGCGCGATCTCGGTAAGCTGGTTGCTGAGCAAATTGAAGCCTCCGGCGGCGTGGCGAAAGAGTTCAACACCATCGCCGTGGATGACGGGATTGCGATGGGCCACGGGGGCATGCTTTATTCACTGCCTTCGCGTGAGCTGATCGCCGATTCCGTGGAATATATGGTCAATGCCCACTGCGCTGATGCAATGGTCTGTATCTCCAACTGTGACAAAATCACCCCGGGGATGTTGATGGCGTCATTGCGCCTGAACATTCCGGTTATCTTCGTTTCCGGCGGCCCAATGGAAGCCGGTAAGACCAAGCTCTCCGACAAAATCATCAAGCTGGATCTGGTCGATGCCATGATTCAGGGTGCGGATCCGACCGTTTCTGACGATCAGAGCAACCAGGTTGAACGCTCTGCCTGCCCAACCTGTGGTTCCTGCTCCGGCATGTTTACCGCTAACTCAATGAACTGCCTGACCGAAGCCCTGGGTCTGTCACAGCCGGGCAATGGCTCGCTGCTGGCAACGCATGCTGACCGTAAGCAGCTGTTCCTCAACGCCGGTAAACGCATTGTTGAGCTGACCAAACGTTACTACGAGCAGGATGATGTCAGCGCGCTGCCGCGTAATATCGCCAATAAATCTGCATTTGAAAACGCCATGACGCTGGATATCGCCATGGGCGGCTCCACCAACACCGTTCTGCACCTGCTGGCTGCCGCACAGGAAGCGGAAATCGACTTCACCATGAGTGATATCGATAAGCTGTCCCGTAAAGTGCCACAGCTGTGTAAGGTTGCGCCGAGCACGCAGAAATACCATATGGAAGATGTGCACCGCGCCGGCGGCGTTCTGGGGATCCTCGGCGAACTTGATCGTGCCGGGTTGCTGAACCGGGACGTGAAAAACGTATTAGGTCTGACGCTGCCGCAATCTCTGGAACAGTACGATGTGATGCTGACCAACGACGAGGCGGTGAAAAAGATGTTCCGTGCCGGTCCGGCGGGCATTCGTACTACTCAGGCGTTCTCGCAGGATTGCCGCTGGGATACGCTGGATGACGATCGTGCCGAGGGCTGTATCCGCTCTCTGGAACATGCTTACAGCAAAGACGGCGGTCTGGCGGTGCTGTACGGCAACTTTGCTGAAAACGGCTGTATCGTAAAAACTGCCGGTGTGGATGACAGTATTTTGAAATTTACCGGCCCGGCGAAAGTGTATGAGAGCCAGGACGATGCCGTTGAAGCTATTCTTGGCGGCAAAGTGGTGGCTGGTGATGTGGTTGTCATCCGCTACGAAGGGCCGAAAGGTGGTCCGGGGATGCAGGAAATGCTTTACCCGACAACCTTCCTCAAATCGATGGGCCTTGGCAAAGCGTGCGCCCTGATTACCGATGGCCGTTTCTCCGGCGGTACTTCTGGTCTGTCAATTGGCCATGTTTCGCCGGAAGCGGCGAGCGGCGGCAATATTGCCATCATTGAAGACGGCGACATGATTGCTATCGATATCCCGAACCGTGGCATTTCGCTGCAATTGAGCGATGCGGAAATTGCTGCGCGTCGTGAAGCGCAGGAAGCCCGCGGCGCCCAGGCCTGGACGCCGAAAGCCCGTGAACGTCAGGTCTCCTTCGCGCTGCGTGCATACGCCAGCCTCGCCACCAGTGCAGATAAAGGCGCTGTACGCGACAAATCCAAACTTGGGGGCTAATGATGGCCGAATCACAACCCCTTTCCGCCGCCCCTGAGGGGGCGGAATATTTGCGTGCGGTACTGCGAGCGCCGGTGTACGAAGCCGTGCAGGTGACCCCGCTGCAAAAAATGGAAAAACTCTCTTCTCGCCTCGACAACGTCATACTGGTGAAGCGTGAGGACAGACAGCCGGTTCACAGCTTTAAGCTGCGTGGCGCCTACGCCATGATGGCGGGTTTAACCCCGGAACAAAAAGCCCATGGCGTGATCACTGCATCCGCAGGTAATCATGCCCAGGGTGTGGCGTATTCTTCCGCTCGTCTTGGCGTGAAAGCGCTGATCGTAATGCCGACGGCAACCGCTGATATCAAAGTGGATGCGGTACGTGGTTTTGGCGGTGAAGTACTGCTGCATGGCGCCAACTTCGATGAAGCCAAAGCCAAAGCGATTGAGTTATCTGAGCAGCAAGGCTTTACCTGGGTGCCGCCCTTTGATCATCCCATGGTGATTGCCGGGCAGGGTACGCTGGCGCTGGAGCTGTTACAGCAGGATGCCCATATCGACCGCGTGTTTGTGCCGGTCGGCGGCGGCGGCCTGGCCGCAGGCGTTGCGGTGCTTATCAAGCAACTGATGCCGCAAATCAAAGTGATCGCCGTCGAAGCTGAAGATTCGGCCTGCCTGAAAGCGGCACTGGATGCAGGTCATCCGGTCGATCTGCCGCGAGTCGGGCTTTTCGCTGAGGGTGTGGCGGTCAAGCGTATTGGCGATGAGACCTTCCGTCTTTGCCAGGAGTATCTTGACGATATCGTGACTGTCGACAGCGATGCGATTTGCGCCGCGATGAAAGACCTGTTCGAAGATGTGCGCGCAGTGGCAGAACCTTCAGGCGCACTGGCGCTGGCAGGGATGAAAAAGTACGTTGCGCAGCACAAGATCCGTGGCGAGCGTCTGGCGCATGTGCTTTCTGGCGCCAACGTAAACTTCCATGGTCTGCGTTATGTGTCTGAACGCTGTGAGCTGGGCGAACAACGCGAAGCACTGCTGGCGGTAACGATTCCGGAAGAAAAAGGCAGTTTCCTGAAATTCTGCCAGCTGCTGGGTGGCCGTTCGGTGACCGAGTTTAACTACCGTTTTGCGGATGCAAAAGACGCCTGCATTTTCGTCGGGGTACGTTTAAGCCGTGGTCTGGAGGAGCGTAAAGAGATCCTGCAACTGCTGAACGAAGGCGGCTACAGCGTGGTGGATCTGTCTGATGACGAAATGGCGAAGCTGCATGTTCGCTATATGGTCGGCGGGCGTCCCTCAAAACCACTGAAAGAACGGCTGTTCAGCTTCGAATTCCCGGAGGCCGCGGGGGCGTTGCTGAAGTTCCTGCATACGTTGGGTACCCACTGGAATATCTCCTTGTTCCATTATCGTAGCCACGGCACGGATTACGGCCGCGTTCTGGCAGCATTTGAACTGGGTGAGCATGAGCCGGACTTCGAAACCCGACTTAATGAACTCGGATACGACTGCCACGATGAGACCAACAACCCGGCATTTCGTTTCTTCCTTGCGGGCTAAGTAAGGCCGTTCAGGTAACTAAAACAAGGCACGATTTTTCGTGCCTTGTTTGTTTGCCGGGCACAGCGGCATAATGCGACTGGCAATTGCGCTAAACAGGGGAATTCACATGGCAGGACGCTTTCAGGGATTTGCACCGGAAGGGCTCGATTTTCTCCAGCAGGTTTGCATCGAAAACGAGAAGACATGGTTTGAAGAACATCGTTTTATTTACGATCGCAGCGTGCTTACCCCCTTTCGGGCGCTGGTGGATGATTTAGCCCCTACCATGCTTTAAATTGACCCACTGCTGGAAACGCGCTCTGCCATCGGCAAAACGCTGTCGCGTATCCATCGCGATACCCGTTTTTCTCACGATAAATCTCTCTATCGCAGCCGGATGTGGCTGACCTTTAAACGTTCGGCGAAGAACTGGACGGATGCGCCGGTTTATTTTTTTGAAATTAGCCCGGACACCCTGCGCTATGGGCTCGGTTACTATTGCGCCAGCAAATCAACGATGGATCTTTTTCGCCATACGTTGAAGAAGCGACCCACTCAATTTCTTGCAATGGCCGAATGTTGCCAGCCGCCGTTTGCCCTGGAAGCAGAGCGTTATAAGCGCCAGTTAGTGAAAGATCTCGATCCGGCGATTGCGAACTGGTATCAGTGCAAAACCTTTGCCGTGATGGTGACCGATAACGATATGGAAAAACTGTTCAACGCCGATTTGGTGACGCTACTGGCGCAGGGTTTTCGCCAGCTCGAGCCGTTGTATCAATGGCTGATGACGGTGGAAACCATGAAACAAATCGACCCGGCAGATTTATAAACGCGGGTCGCTTTATCAGAATAGCGAGCGTACAAAGGCATCAAGGCGCGGTGATTCATAAAACGCCATGCAGTTCGCCAGCACATCGTTGGTATGTTCGCGCGGATTTTTCAGTGATAACGTCAGTTTATGGCCGTCACGCGTCTCACGGGCGACAAATTTTTGCAGTTTCTCGTAAACCCCGGCGTTATCCAGCGCATAGCGTTCGATAAGGTAAGAGCGGTCGTCCATCATTTCCGGTGTAATATCCGGATTCACCCGGCGGTAGTTCTCGTCCAGGCACTGGCTTAAGGCAACATGTTTCGCATCCCGAATGCGCGTGTCTGCGGGTTTGGCAAGCGCAGCGCCGCTTATCACCAGCAGCAGAATCAGCAGATTTCGTTTCATTTCAGCTCCTCGCTTTTTCTTTCCAGTACTATTTTCCAGAAGGCTTCAATTAGCGGCTCAAACAGGCGTTTTTTCTGTGCGCAGACGCCCAGCTCAAACGGCGTTTTTTCATCACTGCGCTCCAGAATCATCACCCGGTTACGCACCGGCTCCGGGCTGTTTTCCAGCACCACTTCCGGGATCAGCGCCACGCCGCATCCCAGTGCGACCATGGACACCATGGCTTCATGTCCGCCGACGGTCGCGTAAATCGATGGGTTGCTGATTTTTTGCCGACGAAACCACAACTCGATGCGGCGACGTACCGGCCCCTGATCGGCCATGATAAAGGGCACATTTGACCAGTCGGGTTCGGGCTGCGAAACCTGATTACGCACCGGGCAGGGAAGTGCCGGGGCAATCAACACCACCGCCAGATTCTCCAGCATGGAAAAGGCTACCGCCCCTGGTAAGGCTTCCGGCTTCCCGGCAATCGCCAGATCGGCTTCCCCGGTCACGACTTTCTCCATGGCGTCTGCAGCATCACCGGTGGTGAGTTTTATTTCCACGGAAGGATGCTCAGCGCGAAAACGGTCAAGTATCGGCGGCAGGTGACTGTAGGCGGCGGTCACCGAGCAGAAGATATGCAACTCCCCGGAGAGCGACGGACCTTGCTGATCGATGGTGTGGCGAAGCTGCTGATACTGCAACAACGTTTGCTGGGCAAAATTTCGCAGCTCTTCACCTGCTTCAGTCAGAGTGACAGTGCGATTATCACGTACAAAGAGCGGCTGACCCAGATCCTCTTCGAGTCGCTGTATCTGGCGTGAAAGTGTGGAGGGGCTCACGTGGATAGCGCGCGCACTGCGGCCAAAATGGCGACTCTCCGCCAGATGCAAAAAAGTTTTCAGGTCACGTAAATCCATGGGATGTACTCCACATTTTAGCGTTGCAGTTCTTGCAACATGACGTTGTTAATATATCAATTTAAGCAACGCATTTCCTGTCATATAGTGGGTTCATTCTCGCAAATGCGAACTGAACAAAAAGCACGACAACACAACATCACGAGGTTTCACCATGGCTAACTACTTTAATACACTGAATCTGCGCCAGCAGCTGGCACAGCTGGGTAAATGTCGCTTTATGGCACGTGACGAATTCGCCGATGGCGCGAGCTACCTGCAGGGTAAAAAAGTGGTTATCGTCGGTTGTGGCGCTCAGGGCCTTAACCAGGGCCTGAACATGCGTGACTCCGGTCTGGATATTTCTTACGCCCTGCGTGCTGAAGCTATCGCGGAAAAACGCGCGTCCTGGCGTAAAGCGACCGAGAATGGTTTTAAAGTCGGGACTTACGAAGAGCTGGTTCCGCAGGCTGACCTGGTGGTTAACCTGACGCCGGACAAACAGCACTCTGACGTTGTGCGTTCCGTACAACCGCTGATGAAAGACGGCGCGGCGCTGGGTTACTCCCATGGTTTCAACATCGTGGAAGTGGGCGAGCAGATCCGTAAAGACATCACCGTAGTGATGGTCGCCCCGAAATGCCCGGGTACTGAAGTCCGTGAAGAGTACAAACGTGGTTTCGGCGTGCCGACACTGATTGCCGTTCACCCGGAAAACGATCCAAAAGGCGAAGGTATGGCCATCGCCAAAGCCTGGGCTGCGGCCACTGGCGGTCATCGTGCAGGTGTTCTGGAGTCTTCTTTCGTTGCGGAAGTAAAATCTGACCTGATGGGCGAGCAGACCATTCTGTGCGGCATGCTGCAGGCCGGTTCACTGCTGTGCTTTGACAAGCTGGTGGCTGAAGGCACTGACGCTGCGTATGCAGAAAAACTGATTCAGTTCGGCTGGGAAACCGTGACCGAAGCGCTGAAACAGGGCGGTATCACCCTGATGATGGATCGTCTGTCCAACCCGGCGAAACTGCGTGCTTACGCGCTGTCTGAGCAACTGAAAGAGATCATGGCGCCGTTGTTCCAGAAACATATGGACGACATCATCTCCGGTGAATTCTCCTCCGGTATGATGGCTGACTGGGCGAATGACGATAAGAAACTGCTGACCTGGCGCGAAGAGACCGGCAAAACCGCGTTCGAAACCGCAGCGCAGCAGGAAGGTAAAATCGGTGAGCAGGAATACTTCGATAATGGCGTGCTGATGATCGCGATGGTGAAAGCAGGCGTTGAGCTGGCGTTCGAAACCATGGTGGATTCCGGCATCATCGAAGAGTCTGCTTACTATGAATCGCTGCATGAACTGCCGCTGATTGCCAATACCATTGCCCGTAAGCGTCTGTATGAAATGAACGTGGTTATCTCTGATACCGCTGAGTACGGTAACTACCTGTTCTCTTACGCCTGCGTACCGCTGCTGAAAGAGTTTATGACCACCCTGCAAACCGGTGACCTGGGCCAGGCGATTGCTGAAGGCGCTGTCGACAACGCGCAGCTGCGTGACGTTAACGAAGCCATTCAGGCGCACCCGATTGAAGCTGTTGGTAAGAAACTGCGTGGCTATATGACCGATATGAAACGCATCGCTGTCGCGGGCTAACTGGAATCGGTGCGGGCCTGATGCCCTCACCCTGGCCTTCTCCCAGTTGGAGAAGGTGCAAACTGGGTGGTGCGGCTTGATGCCCTCACCCCGACCCTCTCCCACGGGAGAGGGAGCAAACTGGGCGGTGCGGCCTGATGCCCTCACCCCAACCCTTGTATGTTTAAAGTCACTTCAGTTACCCGCCACCAGGCGGGTACACTG
>NZ_CBFFRJ010000145.1:0-11980 GCF_965644225.1 Phytobacter sp. V91
GCACCTTCCCTAAGGTAAGGCTAATACAGATAAGGACTCCACTGAACCCCACCGATTAAATCGCACCTTCCTTAAGCCAGGCATGCAGCTCTTCAATTTGCGCCATGACTTCGGCATCCAGCACCAGATCGTTCCATTCCAGTGGCGATTCCAGTAAATGCGCCGGGAAGCTGGCGCTTAATTCAGGACGCAGCCGCTCGCCGGTCATAAAATAGTGCAGCCACTCTTCGTTTAAGCGATAGATACCCGCCCATTTGGGCACACCTTCATCGACAGGTAGCAGTTGAGTGACCTGCTCGGCCATCAGACGATGTTTGTTCGAGAAGAGCGCGTGAGTCTCAAGCCGCCATTCAGGGTTATTGGCGCTGATAAGAAAGTTGAGCGTCTGCCCGGTCAGAATAAAACCGCTAAAGGCTTTGTCACTGACGCCGCCAAATTCGGTAAATGGGCGATCGATAAGGCTGTTAAGACCAAAGAAAATATCGAGCGTATCGGGTTTCATACCGGGCGCCATGGCAAGCGCAAGGGCCAGGCGTTCAAACAGCGATAATTGCCAGTCAATAATCAGATCCGCATAAGGGGTTCCTTTGACTAATTCCGGCGGGGGAATATCTGCCCAGTGATGTTCATGCCCCTCTTGCTTGAGATAGCTGCAAATAACCTGATTGATAACCTGCGATAACCACGCCATCTCGTTATGGAGCACAATGACATTGTTCGCGTGTTGATGATTTTCAACATCTGCTTGTTGGGGCATGGCACATCCTTGAAAAGAGGTGTTCAGGCTCAGGTCTGCTGTTTTGCCAGAAGCGAATGCAACGCACTAATAATAGTTATAGCACGTTACGCGTATTGACTAATTTTTCAACACCCCTTTCTTCTCCTCGGGCCATAAAAAAATCCACGCGATTGCGTGGATCTTTTATTCAGCCGCAGCCCAAACCCAGCGAAACAGATCAGGGATGACGGCTGACTTGCGCGACACTGCTTAGTAGATCGCCACTTCCCGCGCCATTTCCCGGGTATAGCGCTGGCTGGCGTTGACCAGCATCCGGGTATAGGCGGTTTGTGCTTCGCCGTTGACCAGCGCATCTACCGTCAGCGTTTCAAGGATCTTGCCGTATTGCATCACCGCCACCTTCTGGCACAGATGAGCAATCACCCCCAGGTCGTGGGTCACCATCAGGTAGGTTAATTTCGCCTCCTGCTGAAGCGCCGCCAGCAGATTGAGGATTTCTGCCTGCACCGAGACATCCAGCGCCGAGGTCGGCTCATCCAGCAGCAGCACCTGCGGATCGAGGATCAAGGCTCTGGCAATGGCCACACGCTGGCGCTGCCCGCCGGAGAGCTGGTGCGGGTAGCGTTCACGAAACGCACGGGTTAAGCCAACCTTGTCCAATAAGGTATTAATGCGCCGGTCACGGTCGCCGATACCATGGATCTGCAGCGGCTCTTCGAGAATATCGCCGATGGTATGTCGCGGATGCAATGAGCCATAGGGATCCTGAAACACCATCTGCACCTGGCGACAGCGTTCGCGGCTGATCGCATGCGCCAGCGGCTGCCCGTTAAGGGCCAGCTCCCCCTGCCAGTGGGTAAATAACCCGGCCAGGCATTTCAGTACCGTGGTTTTGCCGGAACCCGACTCCCCCACCAGGCCATAGATCTCCCCAGCGTTAACATGAAAATTGACGTCATACAGCACCTGGTTACGTTTTTCCCCTTCGCCAAACGCCAGATTGAGATTTTTTACGTTAATCATCATCCCCTCCTTATTCCGTCAGCCAGCTGTTCTGGCGCTGCAATACCGGCAACACCGGGCGGCGATGCTGCATATCCGGCAGGGAGTTAATCAGCCCCTGCGTATAGGGGTGACGCGCGTTATCAAGGTCTGCGGCGGCGATGGATTCCACCACCCGCCCGGCGTACATCACCAGCACCCGATCGCAAAAGCTGCGCACCAGATTGATATCGTGGCTGATAAAAATCAGCCCCAGGCCGCGGGACTGCACCAGATCGTCCAGCAGGCCAAGCACCTGAAGACGTACCGACACATCGAGCGCTGACGTCGGCTCATCGGCGATCACCAGTTCCGGGTCGGTGATCAGCATCATCGCAATCATGATGCGCTGGCCCTGGCCGCCGGAAATCTCATGGGGATAGAGCTGATAGACGCGTTCCGGCTGGCGGATGCGCACGATATTCAGCATTTCCATCGCCTTCTCTTTGGCCTCGGCTTTGCGCCCTGGGTGATGGGTCAGCCAGGCCTCCGCTATCTGGTTGCCGACGCAGACCACCGGATTTAACGAATATTTGGGGTCCTGCATAATCATCGAGATACGTTTGCCGCGCACGGCGCGCATCTGTGCCTCGCTGAGATGCTGTAAATCCAGGTCGGCAAACTGCATCCGGCTGGCAGTCACCCGCGCCTTTTTCGGATGCAGCTGCAACAGCGCCCGGCCAACGGTCGATTTACCCGACCCGGATTCGCCGACAATCGCCAGTTTTTCCCGCCCCAACTGGAAGGAGACGCCGCGCACCGCGTGAGTTACCGCGCTGCCGTTAACAAAGTCGACGCACAAATCGCGCACGTCGAGCAGTGGAGCATTATTCGCTGCGAGGATCGAGGATGTCACGTAAGCCATCTCCTAAGAAGTTGAATGCCAGGCTGTTAATCAGAATAGCCAGCCCCGGGATCGTTACTACCCACCAGCACTCCATCATGTAAGTGCGACCGCTGGAAATCATCGCCCCCCACTCCGGCTCCGGCGGCTGGGCGCCAAGGCCAAGGAACCCCAGACCGGCGGCGGTCAAAATAATCCCGGCCATATTCATCGTAATGCGGATAATCACTGACGGCAGGCACAGCGGCACGATATGTCGCCATAACACCCTGGCCGATGACGCCCCCTGTAAGCGCACCGCGCAGATAAAATCGGCCTGCCGCAGTGACAGCGTTTCAGCGCGGGCCAGGCGGGCAATGGGCGGCCAGGCGGTGAGCGTGATGGCAATCACCACATGCTCCAGCCCCGGGCCTAAGGCGGCGACAAACGCCAGCGCCAGCACCAGACTTGGGAAGGAGATAAAAATATCGGTCACCCGCATCAGCACCATGTCGACCTTGCCGCCAAAATAGCCGGCGCTCACGCCGAGCAGCAGTCCGAGCGGGCCGACGGTTACCGACACCAGCAGCACGATATAGAGCGTGATCCGCGAGCCGTACACCAGGCGGCTAAAAATGTCGCGGCCAAACTCATCGGTACCAAACCAGTGCTGCGCATTGGGTGCCACTAACGCGCTGTTCAGGTCCTGCACCAGCGGGTTGTAGGGGGCAATCAGCGGGGCAAAAATCGCCACCACCAGCAGCAGAAAAATGATCCCGCCGCCGATAGCCGTAAGCGGATTTCGCGCCATTTTGCCGATAAACCCGGCCGTACGTTCTGCTGCGCGTTGCAGCCGCTGGCGGCCTTCGCCCGCGCCGCCAGAAAGCGGTGTTCCCAGAGAAACGGTCATGATTTAGTCCTCGGGTCAAAGAATTGGTACAGCATGTCCGAGAGCAGGTTAAGCATCACAAAGATGACGCCCACCAGCAGCACGCAGCCCATCACTGAGTTCATATCGCCCAGCAGCAGGCTGCCGGTCAGGTAGGAGCCAAAACCTGGCCAGGAGAAGACGGTTTCAATCAGTACCGCCCCTTCCAGTAATGCCCCGTAGGCCAGCGCCACCACCGTCAGCAACTGCACCAGAATGTTACGGAACGCATGGTTCCAGATGACCTGACGCTCGGTGAGCCCCTTCACCCGGGCGGTGATAATGAACTCCTGCAACAGCTGGGCCAGCATAAAACTGCGGGTCATACGGCTGATATAGGCCAGCGAGTGGAACCCAAGCAGCGAGGCGGGCAGTATCAGGTGGTTAATGGCATTCCAGAAAACCTGACTGTTGCCTGCCAGCAGCGCATCAACGGTCATCAGCCCGGTCCGGCGCGGCACGATGCCGTCCAGCCCAAGATCCAGACGCCCGGCGCCGCCGACCCAGCCAAGCCAGGCGTAGAACACCAGCAGTCCCATCATCCCGACCCAGAAAATCGGCGTCGAATAACCAGCGAGGCTGATAATGCGCACCACATAGTCGCTGAGGCTGTTACGCCTGGCCGCTGCCAGTACGCCCAGCGGGATCCCAAGACCCGCGCCCACGATAATGGCCATCGTCGCCAGCTCCATGGTGGCCGGGAAAACGCGAATGATATCGTCCACCACCGGCTTGCCGGTCAACAGCGCGTTACCCAGATCGCCATGCAGCAGGTTGACGAAATAGATACCAAACTGGGTGGTCAGTGATTTATCAAAGCCCAGTTGCTGATAAACCTGCTGGTAGGTGCTCTGGTCCGCATCCGGGCCGACAATCGCCAGCACCGGGTCGATGGGCATCACTCGCCCGATGGTGAAGGTCAGCAGCAACAGGCCGAACAGCGTAATCGCCACCTGAAGCAGTCGTTTCGACAGGCGCCGGGCGCGGGAGCCGGGCGCAAGGATTGCAATACTCATCCTTTCTCTCCTTCGCGGGTTTTATAGACGTCACGCAGAAAAGTGGTGGCGGAGGGATGGGGGTAATATTCCTGCACCTCGTTGCGGACCACCACGGAATCGACCATTTGCGAAAGCGGAATTAATGCCGGGATCAGTTCGTCATAGCGCGCCTGAATCGCCTGATAACTTGCCACCTGCTGCTGTGGGTTACGCTCCAGCAGGGCGCGGTCAATCATGGTATTCAGCTGCGGATCGTAAAAGCCGGTGCGCCAGCCCTGGAAGTTGGTCAGTCGCGCTTCATCGCTGTTATCCGGGTTATAGACCAGCGCGCGCAGGCTTGAGTGCGGATGCGGCTCCATCCCGCTGCCGCCGCGTCCGACCAGCAGATCGAACTTACGCTCGCGCATCGCGCCGTAAATCTGGTTGCCAGTGCCGGTCACGATTTTGGCGTTAATGCCCGCCTGCATCAGCGTCGACTGCACGGCAATGGCGATATTGAGGAATGGCTGATCGGAGAGCACCCGCAGCGTGGTATCAAAGCCGTTGGGATAGCCCGCTTCCGCGAGCAGTTTTTTTGCCCGCGCGACGTCAAGCGTATAGCCAGGATCCGGGAGCGTGGACGGCATACCGGACTTAATCGGTCGCTGATGCAGCACGCCGTAGCCCGGCATCAGCGCTTTATTGATGCCCTGGTAATCAATCAGATAGCGCACTGCCTCACGCACTTTCGGGTTGGCAAAGTGCGCTTCTTTCATACTCATCGCCACGTAGTACATGGTGCCGCGCTGTACCGCGTCGATGGTCAGTTGCGGATCGTGGCGCAGGGCGTTGATATCGGAAACCGCCATATTGCTGGCAATATCAAGATCGCCCTTTTCGATCATCAGACGCAGGGTTTGCGACTCCTGAAAGTGGCGCAGCACCACGCGGTTCATTTTCGCCTCGCCGCGCCAGTAATCGGGGTTACGCTTCATGCGCAGGACATCTTTGGCCTGCCAGGTTTCAAGGATAAACGGCCCGGAACCGGCCTCATGGGTGGTCAGCCAGCGGTTACCCCAGTCGTTATCCTGCTCGTGGCTCTGTACCGTTTTACTGTCGAGTACGCCAAGGTTGCCCAGCGCCGCCAGCGAGTAAATCACCAGTTGCGGATCGTTTTCTTTCGGTAACAGGATCTGTACGGTCGCGTCGTCCAGAGCGCTCACCTGGTTATCAATATTCTTCTTGCTGAAGCCGTAGGATTTCCACACCGAGGCCTGGGCCAGATTGAGATGCAAAATACGCCGCATTGACCACACCACATCGGCGGCGGTCAGCGGGTTGCCGGAGTGAAATTTCACGTTGTCGCGCAGATGGAAGGTCAGGGTTTTGCCGTCCGGGCTGATATCCCAGGCTTTCGCCAGCGCGGGCTTGACGTTGGTCAGTTGCTGAGGATCAAGCTCCACCAGCGAGTCATAGAGATTGACCACTATCCCCACCACTTCATTACCGGTCATCGCTGCCGGGTCGAGGGTGAGCAGGTTGTTCATATTCATGCCGATGATTAACTGGTCGGGCGGCGTTTTGGCCAGCGCCGCCCCGCTCCCCATCGACATGGCGAGCGCGAGTAAGCACGCTCCCAGCAAGGAAGTCTTTTTCATATCTGTCGCCTGTAGGGTACACGCCCGTCATCATTCGCATTGCGGCTGCTGACGGGCCTGGTTTAGATTTGTTATCCGTTCGCCCGATCCGATAAGCCTCAGGCTTTCGGAAATTTATTGTTAATCAGTCGTGGCTAAGGGTATTGGCTTCGATATAGGCAAAATTGATGTCTTCCCCGAGACCCGGGCGTTGCGACAAGTGGACAAAACCCTGCTCATCCATCGGATCAACAAGGCTGTTGAGATACGCGGCAGGCTGGTCGTAATCAAGGAAAGGATGGAGCAGACCGCGCTCATACCAGCGGCAGTTACGAATAGCCCCGACCACCGCCAGGCTTGCCGCGCCATTACCGTGAACTTCGCAATCCATCCCATAGGCTTCCGCCAGCGCGGCGACTTTCATAGTCGGGGTGATCCCGCCCACGCCGTTTGACCCCGCACGCAGGATGTCGCAGGCCCCGGCTTTCACCCATTCGGCGCGCATATGGTGTTTACCGCCAAAGCTCTCCGGGCCGACAATCGGGATCGTCAGGTTTTCCGCCAGCCACGCATAAGAAGACATCGAATCCTCTTCCATAGGTTCTTCAAACCAGGCGAAATTGAGTTTTTCCAGCTCTTTACCAATCCACAGCGCTTCGGTGCGGCTGTACCAGTGATAGCCGTCAATCATCAGGTCGATATCCGGCCCCACCGCTTCGCGTACCGCCGCACAGGCTTTAATGTCCATCTTCGGATTGGGCGCAAAAGAGACTGGCGGCATCCAGGTATGCAACTTAATGGCCTGATAGCCGCGAGCAACCAGCTTTTCAGCAAAGGCCGCATACTCATCCGGCGTCGACAGGCCGCCCGGCAGATCGTCGCCGCACATGGTGCTGCCGTAAGCCGGAACCTTATCGCGATAGCCGCCAAGCAGTTTGTAGACCGGCATATTGAGCTTGCGGCCAATTAAATCCCACAGCGCCTGCTCGACAAATGACAGCGCGCGCTCCGTCAGTTGATGGGCGCTGCCGCGCTGCCAGTGGTTAAGATCCTGCCAGATACGTTCGCGGTTAAAGGGATCCTGGCCAACCATCACTTTGCGGAAAAAGGTGTTTACGACAAAAGGCCGGACCACTTCCGGCGGCGCAAAAGAATAACCCTGAGTGCCATCATCGGCAGTGATGGTCAGCATGGCCATTTTCGCCATGCTTTCCGCTCCTGGATGGGAATGCCCGGCGCTGTCGGAAACCCGACAGGTGGGATAGTGGAAAACGGTGACATTTACAGATTCAATCTTCATTCTCTGTCCTTAGCGCAGTGCATGTTAGAACGCTTTCACCTATAAACCTGGTGAATAAATTAAGTTGATAAGGCGGTTTCATATTATTGAAAGCGCGTTTCAATAACCAATCTAAGCACAATTTTTGCGCCTTGCCTCGGACAATGCCCCCTAAGCGACAGCATATATTTGGGCATTGGCACGACAAAAGGTGAGTGTTTTCACAAATAAAAGACAAAGTGTGAGACCGATCAGGTAGCGGATCGCGGAATAAATACCGCAGTACTCAATTCAGAACAGAGCTCAACCCAGCCAAAAATGGCAGGTCCGATTGATTAAAGCTCCGCAGCAATACACCGATAACCCTGGTATGTGTTTTAAACCACCATAAGGATGACAAGATGAGTAGCATGAGCGTGACGGATCTCAGTCAGACTCAGACAGATGTGTTTAAAAAGTCAATCGCTACCCCGACCACGATCCGTCTCTCGCAGGAAAAAATCGACCGGATACATGCCGGAGAAGAGCCCGCGCCAGCCACAACAGACCTGAGTCCGGAAGCCATCGAAAAAGCGCAGAAAGAGGTCCTGCAAACCCGAAACGACATTATTGAGCTGAATAAAAGCAAGACCAATGCGGTCATTAATGACGTAGATACTTTCTTTTCTGGCATGCTGTCACAGGCTTCAGTCTCTTCGCTCGATATGGGCGGCCTTATCTCTGAAGCGCTCCAGTCACCTGATGGCGCAGGTAATGCCACCACCAGTGCGATGGATCTCTCAATGACCCAGGCAAAATTAAACGCGCTGGTGGAGAAATTTGTCCCTGCTGAACACCAGGCCGCAAGCTACGCTGAGATTGATCATTATGTGAGTAAAAAAGCCAGCGATCAGGATACCTTGTTAAAAGAGACGACCAGCAGCTCACTGGCCATCGCCAGTCAGCAGGGTGATTTGGCCGGGGTCGAGAAATATCAGCAGCAGCTTAACTTGCTTGATTCCGGCCAGCATGCAACTCAAATTGAACGCCAGACCATGCTCGACCTGACCAAAAGTACTACTGACAGCTCTGCATGGTTTTCCGGTCTGCGGCAAAGCGTCAACGCCAGTGCGGATACGGGATTTTTTAAAGACCTCGCCACCGCGCACATTGCAAAACTGGAGGCCCAGTGGCAGAAGTTTAGCCATCTGACCAGTAACGCCGCGGCCTGAAGCCCCCTGCTATCCTCCTGCTCCGCTGGCCTTCCTGCCAGCGGTTTTTTTGCTGCATTTCCCGTCCCAACGCTCTGATGGACAAATGAAAAGCTGAATCAGCAGTAAATTAATGGCAATTTTCATCAACTCATATTTAGGGGAGATTGCCGGATGTTTTCTCATATGCGCATTGCAAAACCTGTCACTGACCTGCAGCGTACATTTCTGATGTACAACCAGGGACTGGGGCTGGAAAAAATTGCTGAGTTCAACGATCACGATGGCTTTAGCGGTATAATGCTGGGCCAGCGCGAATTGCCCTGGCACATTGAATTTACAAACTGTCATCAGCATCCCGTTGTGCCTTCCTCAACCGCAGAAGACCTGCTGGTACTTTATTATCCGGATAAAGACGAATGGCAGGATGTCTGCCGGAGAATGATCGATGCAGGTTTTCGCCAGTGTGATTCTTTTAATCCTTACTGGGATGTTTTTGGCCGTACCTATATTGATTGCGACGGATACCGGATAGTTATCCAGAACAGAGCATGGGCATAATCTTTATTAAGCAAGGGAGAAGTCATGAAGTTATTTACCACCGAACGTACTGACGTTTATCTACTGACTGCGGATCTGGCACCGGCATTACAGGTTTTTCTGCTGAGCAACCGAGAGAATTTTGCCCCCTTTGAACCCCTGCGCGATGAGCATTATTTCACCTTATCCAGTATTGATGAACGGATTAACAATTCACTTCGCGATTATCAGGAACGTAAGGGGATCCTGCTTGTTTTCACCCTGAAAGACGACCAAAAAATAGTCGGCAGCATTAATTTTACCAATTTTGTCTACGGTGTCTTTCAGGCCGGATACCTCGGTTTCTCTGTCGATCATGCCTGTCAGGGCAAAGGTCTGATGAGCGAAGCGCTCAGCAAAGCAATTGATTATATCCAGCAGAATTACAACCTGCACCGCATCATGGCGAATCATTTGCCGTCAAATATCAGAAGCAGCAATACCCTCCAGAGATTAGGATTCAAAAAAGAGGGATATGCCAGTTCTTATCTGAAAATAAACGGCAGCTGGCAGGATCATGTTCTCAACTCGCTGGTGCTCCCCGAGATGACGGAAACACTGGATCCCGCATAATATGGCCAGTAAACACCGCTGAATGCCTGCGCGTTACCTGCGCTCTTCATATTTGCTGCGCTTATGCTGATACAAAAGTTCGTCGGCTTTGAGCATCGCCACTTCCAGGGTGTCGTCCTGCCGCAATTGCCAGGCGCCCCAGGAAAAGGCCACTAACTTTTCCACATCGATGGTGGATAAATATCCCTGCGTCCGACTGATTACATCCCGTGATTTATTAAGGGAATAATCGATGAGGATCAAAATGAATTCATCACCGCCCAGTCGGATAGCATAATCGCTTTTCCGAATAGCCTGACCCAGCGCCTGCCCCAGATACTGTATCGCTTTATCGCCCATATGATGACCGAGGTTATCATTGATTCTTTTTAGTCCGTCACTGTCGATAGCGACTACCGTAACAGGGATATTTCGGGCAACAAGTCTGGATATTTTTTGTTCAAGATCCGGAGTGATAACTTTTCGGTTATAGAGACCCGTCATGGCATCTGTCACGTTGTCTCTGGAAAGGGATTCCTGTCTGATTAATTGCTTACGGACATAATGGCATAATAACCAGCTTATCGGCACATAGATCACCATCAGCCAGAAGGTGGCAATCAACACGTAAATAGCATCCAGCCTGATATGAAGCGTGTAATACTGGGTAATGCTATCCTCAAACTTAATAAAATTAAATGAGCTGATGTGCGGTCTATAAAAGCTGATCTCTTCGCTGGTTAAATTGTCTTTCACGTACAGTGAAAGAAAATGCCATAGCAATGGGCGATCCTGGGTTTTAAAGGATATAACCAGATCATTGATGTTGATATCCGTTATCAGGATCCCTTTTACCTTGTCATTCAGAAAAACGGGGGTGAGCATACTGATAATATTACTTTTGCTATAGCCATCCTGGTATATGTGAGAGACGATGCTTTCCCCCAACATCAGGTCATCCAGCGCCCGATCGTCAATGCTCAGGGTATGTGCGCTGCGCGCAATATTTATCCGACCGTCGTTATCAACCAGCCAGTTGCTGAAGGTATACTCATGGGTGTTAACCAGCTTATTGATATAAATATAGTTATGCATCAGGTCAATATAGTAACGGATATTGTTAAAGGCATAACCAGTATAGTTTGAGAAGCTGTAGCGGTTGCCGACACCCGACTCCGTTTCATTAATCACCCTCAGAGCCTGAGTATCCTGCACCCACTGTTCACAGTCCCGGTTGCGGGTCTGCAAAGTTCCGGCAAGAGTTTTCTCACGTTGTGTCACCAGATTAAACCCTAAGAGCGTTCCTGTGGATTCAAGTCGATCGCAGGTGACGGCCTCGCCACTCCCGGCATGGGATGCCATGTTTGTGGCGGTGATGAATGCCCGCGATAGCCTGGTGGCAATATTCTGGTTGGTGACTTCTTCGTGAAAAAGCGCAGATTTGCCGTTTTCAGCAATGTAGCTCATATACTTCTGCAAACTGCGAATTTCACGGGCCATCAGCGCGATAAATATCAGCGTCGTGCCGACAATAATAATTAGCAGGGCGCTGACATATTTTCGCCTGGACAAGATGGTTAACTCCTGGTGAGGCCACCGACAAATAACAACAAGTATAGCACCGGTCAGATACTGAGTAATTGCTCAGGGCTTACGGGTTTGTTGGCTATTTGTTCCCCAGCGGCAGAGTGCACAAAAAGCAGCAGATCGGCCTGGGTTAAGGGTCTGGAAAACAAAAATCCCTGAAATACAGTACAACCATATTTTTTCATCATCGCCCACTGCTGCTCAGTTTCGATCCCTTCAGCCACGACTTCGAGGTCAAGTTCACTGCCCATGCGGGCGATATTCTTCGCAATGACCGAGCCTTTATCACTTTCCGTGGCGCTGGTGATAAAACTCCTGTCGATTTTAATCTGTTCCAGCGGCAATCCGCGTAGGGTACTGAGGGAAGAAAATCCGGTGCCGAAATCGTCGAGGGAAAATCTGAATCCCACCGCCGCTAACTCATTCATTCTGGCCGCAACCGTTTGTGGATCTGAAACAAATACACTTTCAGTTAGCTCCAGATGTACCTGGTTGCAGGGAATATTATGCGTACTGGCGCGATGCAGAAGTTTACGTACAAAACCCGGCTGCATCAGATGATCGGCCGTAAGATTAAGGAAGGTGCGATTTAATCGGTGGGGTTCAGTGGAGTCCTTATCTGTATTAGCCTTACCTTAGCTGAGCTGT
>NZ_CBFFRJ010000146.1:0-11867 GCF_965644225.1 Phytobacter sp. V91
CAAGAGCGGGCATCGTGAAAAGTCTATGTCAAAGAAAGGGTTATGTTCTCATAATTGACGATTAAATCGCACCTTCCCTAATGCACAAATCATCATAACGCGCGGCATTTCTGGTTAAAGCCGCATTAACGCGGGTTTGTACACTAGACCCACTTTAATGCGGAGGTTCCATGAGTACAGTTATTGACAATTTTACGCGCCATAAAAGCGATCGCAGCTTTACCGATCAACCAATTGAAGAGGCGCTGCTGGAACGTATTATCAGCGCCGCCTGGCGCGCACCCACTTCAGTGAACTCGCAACAGGTCTCCGTTATCGTTTCCCGCAGCGCTGAAAACCGTCAGAAAATTTCTCATCTGGCTGGTGGCCAGCCGTGGATTGCCAAAGCACCGGTATTTCTGACTTTTGTGCTGGATATGCATAAAAGCGAACGTGCAATGGCGATGATCGATCAGCAGCAGATTGCGCATCAGAGCATCGAAAGCATCGTCGCTGGCGCGACCGATGTCGGCATTGCGCTGGCATCCGTGATGGCGTCAGCCCGCTCAGAAGGGTTGGGTGTGGTGCCGATTGGTGGTATCCGTCGTTCACCGCTGGAAATGGTTGAACTGGTGCAGCTGCCAAAACATACCTTCCCGCTGGCCGGTGTGGCGCTGGGCTATGTTGATGTGCCTGCGCATCAGAAACCACGTTTGCCGATCGAGACGTTTATCCATAACGAGACCTATCAGACGGCACACCTCGACGAAAAGATTGCGCAATATAACCAGCAAATCAGTCAGCACTGGCAGGATATTGGCCGTACTGATGGTGACAGCTGGAGTGAAAGCGTCGCCGGTTACTATCGCCATATCTATTTCCCGCATGTGCTGGACGCGCTGAAAAAGCAGGGATTTGGCAACGATAAATAACCCTGTGACATGATAAGAGGGCGGAGATATTCCGCCCTGTTGTTATTTTTTATCCTGCGACCAGGTCGCGCTGGCAACATCAACCTTTACCGGTAGCAGGCCAATACGGGTAAAAGTATCGGCCAGCGTCTGTTGCTGTGCAAACACCTCCGGCGTCATGCGCTGCGCCCCAAAAGGCATGCGTGCAATTGCCCGCAGCCAGATACTTTTCTCCAGGCCGGTGGACTGCGCCATAATACCTGCCGCATCGTCAGGATGCTGATTTGCCCAGTCGCTCAGCTGTTGCAGTTCCGTAATCACTTTCTGTGCTGTCTGCGGGTAACTGTCCGCAAACTGACGGCTGGCAAGATAGAAGGTGTAATGTGGTACCAGACCCTCGGCGTTTTTCACCAGCCGCGCACGGGCGTGGGTTTCCACTTCCGCATAATACGGGTCCCAGATAACCCATGCATCCACTGAACCACGCTGGAATGCGGCACGGGCATCTGCGGGTGGCAGATAAACCGGAGTGATGTCCTTATAGCTTAACCCGGCATCTTCCAGCGCCCGTACCAGCAGATAATTGACATCGGAACCTTTATTCAGCGCCACACGTTTACCTTTCAAATCCGCCACCGTTTTAACTGGCGAGTTTTCCGGCACCACAATCGCTTCGGTCTGCGGGTTGGCAGGTGAATGCGCCAGATAGACCAGGTCGGCTTTGGCAGCCTGGGCAAAGGTCGGTGGCGCATCGCCGGTCGCCGCCAGATCTATACTGCCAATATTTAACCCTTCGAGCATTTGTGGCCCGGCGGGGAATTCAATCCAGCGAACCTCAATACCCTGTCGTTTAAACTGCTCATCCAGTGTGCCGCGATATTTCAGCAGGGAGAAAATATTGGCCTTCTGGAAACCAATATTGACAGTTTTTGGTGCGTTTTCTGCCTGGGCCTGCGGCAGTGTACTGAGCAGTACAGCGGTCAGCAGACCGCTGAAGAGTGTCTTTTTCATGTTATGTTCCTGTTTGCTTTCTGGGGTGGCGGAAACATAACAAACCTGACGGCCGTCGCTTAGCGACGAAAAATCATATCATTAGCTTAAAAAATCATTCACGCCAGACGGCGTCGCGCACATTGATCGCGCGTGGCAGCAGACCAAGGGCATAAAAGCGATCAGCGATGGTTTGCTGTTCACGGATAATGGCCTGGTCCATACGTCGCGTCTGATGGCTGCGGCGCAACAGTGCATGGTGCAGGGATTGCGGTGTCAGTCCGAGCTCCACAGCGAGCAGCGCAGCGGCTTCTGTGCGATGGCTGTCGATATAGCGTCCGGTCTGTTCCAGTGCCGCAACCAGTTGTTGCAGCACATCGGTGGAATGTGCTGCGAAATCACGGTGCGCCAGATAGAACTGATGATTGCTGACGCGCCCGCTGCCGTTGGCAATGACGCGGAACTGGCCGCTCTGTTCCGCTTCGCTGAGCAACGGGTCCCACATCATCCATGCATCCAGCACCTGATGGTCGCTTTGCGTCAGTGGATATTTCGGCGGGGTATACACCACGCGGACATCATCGTCGGTCAGTCCGGCCTCATCGAGAATTTGCACCAGCAGATAATGCACATTAGACCCTTTATTGACCGCAATGCGTTTTCCGCGCAGATCGGCAATCTGCCGAATGGGACTGTCGGCAGCCACCACCAGCGCCACACTGTCTGGCGCCGGAGGCTCCCACGCCACATACAGCAGCTCGCTACCGCTGGCCTGGGCGAATACCGGAGGCGCTTCGCCAGTGGTACCGAAATCGATCTCACCACTGTTTAGTGCGTGCAGCAGTTGCGGTCCGGCAGGAAACTCGCTCCATAACACACTGATGCCGCTGGCGCTGAATTGCTGCTCCAGGCTCTGGCGTGCTTTAAGGATGCCAAGATTGCCAAACTTCTGATAACCAATACGTAATTCCCGGTCCGTCTGGCTGGAGGAGTGAGCACGTAAGGATCGCGCCGCCGTGCTGCGCCGGGGCTTAATCACCCCAAGATGACCGAGATGAGTGCGCAGTGTATGGCGGCTGACGCCCAGCAGCGCTGCGGCCTGCAACTGATTGCCATGGCTCAGTTCAAAGGCGTTGCGTACCAGCGCATCGGTCATGCGTTGCCAGATTTGTGTTTCACCTCGTTGCAACTGCTGGCGGATAAAACCGTCCAGCGCTGCGCCATCATCGGCGGCGACGGTACTGACAACATCGGGCTGCGTCGCTACAGACGACAGCCGCAACTGCTGGGGGGTAATCAGTGCCTCTTTGCTCAGCAATACCGCATTGTGCAGCGTGTTTTCCAGTTCGCGGATATTACCCGGCCAGGGATACGCCATCAGCAACGCCAGCGCATCGGCGCTAAGCCGTAACTGAGGTCGTCCAAGGCGGTGCGCATACAATGTCATAAAATGATCCGCCAGCAGGGGAATATCGTCACGTCGCTGACGCAGCGGCGGCAGACTGACTGCCGCAACATTAAGACGGTAATAGAGATCCTCACGAAAACGCCGCTGGTGAATCGCCTGTACCAGATCGACGTGTGTCGCGGCAATCACGCGCACATCGACCCTGACCGGACGGTGTGAACCGACACGCGTGACTTCGCGCTCCTGTAGCACGCGTAACAGTTTCACCTGCAACGGCAGGCTAAGCTCGCCAATCTCATCGAGCAGCAACGTGCCGCCATTTGCCGCTTCAAACCAGCCCGGCTGGCGCTCGCTTGCGCCAGTAAACGCACCTTTCTCATGCCCGAACAGCTCTGACTCCGCCAGGCTTTCGGTTAATGCACCGCAGTTAACCGCCAGAAACGGTTGATCGCGGCGCGGACTGTGATGATGCAGCCAGCGAGCCACCACTTCTTTGCCACTGCCGGTTTCCCCCACCAGCAATACGGTGGCATCGGTGGGGGCGAGACGATCCAGCACTCCCTGAAAAGCGATGGAGGCAGGATCGATCAGTGCGGGACCCTGGTGATGCATAGCGAACTCCTGGTGATTGATCTGACGGTCACCATACCCTTTCGCACCGGTACCGGGCGAGAGGGAGAAAGGGGCACGTTGCTGCAAACGCAACAGCGAATGCGCTTTACCTGCCGCATTTGCAGCACGGCGCTGATCGCACTCCGTCTCAAAACCCTATGATTTTATTAAATAAATAAAAAATCACAGAGTGGCATGCTTCCTGCTATTGGCTTTATAACCAAACGTAAGGTATGAATCGAATAAATTCAGATAACGTTATATAGGAAAGAGATAATGAGCGAGTCTGCACAGGAAAACATTAACGTCTTCTGGTTTCTCCCCACCCATGGTGACGGACGCTACCTCGGCACCACTGAAGGTGGCCGTGCCGTGGATTTGGCCTATCTGCAACAGGTGGCGCTGGCCGCCGACAACCTGGGCTATTACGGCGTATTGATCCCGACCGGCAAAAGCTGTGAAGACTCATGGCTGGTCGCTTCGGCACTGGCACCAATCACCCGCCGTTTACGCTATCTGGTGGCGGTTCGTCCGGGTCTGCAACCGCCGAGCCTGGCGGCACGTATGGCGGCAACACTGGACCGGTTGTCGGAAGGGCGTCTGCTGATCAATGTGGTTACGGGCGGCGATCCCGTCGAGAACAAGGGGGATGGCATCTTCCTCAGCCACGCTGAACGCTATCAGGTCACCCATGAATTCCTCGATGTCTATTCCCGGCTGCTGAAAGGGGAAAAAGTCGACTATCACGGTGAGCATATTCATGTCGATGGGGCAGAAGTCCTGTTTCCTCCGGTACAGGAAAACGGGCCGCCACTTTATTTCGGAGGTTCGTCGCCGGCAGCGATAGATGTTGCTGCGCAGCAAATTGATACCTATCTCACCTGGGGTGAGCCACTGGATCAGGTGGCGGAAAAAATCGCGGTGGTGCGCGAACGCGCGCAGCAGCATGGCCGATCGCTCAGTTACGGCATTCGTCTGCATGTGATCGTGCGCGAAAGCGAGGAGGAAGCCTGGGCAGCAGCGGAGCGGCTGATTGCTCATCTTGATGATGACACGATTGCCGCCGCGCAGAAGATTTTTGCCCGTATGGATTCCACCGGACAGGCGCGGATGAGCGCACTGCATCAGGGCTCACGTGAACACCTGCGTATCGGCCCCAATCTGTGGGCAGGCGTCGGGCTGGTTCGTGGCGGCGCAGGTACGGCGCTGGTCGGCAACCCGCAGCAGGTGGCGGATCGCATTCGTGAATACCAGGCGCTGGGGATTAATAATTTCGTGCTGTCTGGCTATCCACACCTGGAAGAGGCGCATCGCTTTGCCGAACTGGTGATGCCGCTGTTGCCGTTGAGCAGCAACAGTGAGAAGCGCCAGCGCACGGTGAATACCGGACCGTTTGGCGAAACTATTGGTGGCGACCGCCGTCCTGACAAAACCGGTAAAACCGCCAGCGCCAGCTAACAGGGGAAAATGATGAACAACAAGCACCATCAGTATCACGACCTGTGGCTACCGCCGGAAACGGCGCAAGTCATCACCCGTGATGACGACGCTATTGCCGCGGCAAAAGCGGTGGCTGCCCTGGCGCTGCCCGGTGCCGTCGAACGTGACCGGGAGCGCGATTACCCGCTGGAAGCGCTGGCACTCTTCAGCCGTTCAGGTCTCGGCAGTATTTCCATACCGCGCGCCTTTGGCGGCGGAGGGTTGTCTTACCGCACCGTGGCAGAAGTGTTTCGTCTGATCTCTGCGGCTGACCCATCACTGGGACAGATACCGCAAAATCATTTCGGCATTATCCAGTTTGTGCTGGATGAAGGGACACTGGCACAGCAGGAGGCGATTTTTCAGGCGGTGATCGCGGGTCAGCGACTGGGCAACGGCGGCCCTGAAAAGCATACCCGCCATACCCGCGAAGTGCTGGCGCGCCTGCAACAGCAGGGTGATAAATGGCGTCTTACCGGCGAAAAGTTCTACTCCACTGGCGCGCTGTTCGCTCACATTATCGTCACCACGGCGCTTGAAGATAACGACCAGCCGGTGATGGCCTTTATTCCCCGTCCGGCTGCCGGTTTGCAGGTTATCGATGACTGGTCTGGTATCGGGCAGCGCACCACTGCCAGCGGCACGGTGCGTCTGCAGGCGGTGGTGGTTGATCCGGCGTGGGTGATTCCGTTGCCAGACAGCCACAAACCGGGACTGCGCGGGCCGCTGTCGCAGCTGATTCAGGCGGCGATTGATGCCGGTATTGCCCGTGGCGCGTTTGATGAGGCGAGCGACTTTATCCGCCATCACTCACGGCCATGGGTGGATGCGGGTGTGGAACGCAATGCCGACGATCCCTATCTGCTGGCGGATGTGGGGCGTCTGCATATTGAGCTCCGCGCTGCTGATGCCTTGCTGCGGCGCGCTGCACAGGTGCTGGATGAGACCGATGTCAGCCTGTTAACGCCAGAAAGCGCGGCACAGGCATCGATTGCGGTGGCGGAAGCCAAAGTCCTCACCACGGAAGTGGCGCTGAAAGCCAGTGAGAAGCTGCTGGAGTGGGGCGGCAGCCGTGCGACCCTCAGTGTTCATGGACTTGACCGCCACTGGCGTAATGCACGTACCCATACGCTGCACGATCCGGTGCGCTGGAAATATCACGCCATCGGCAACTACTACCTCAACGGAATACTTCCGGTGCGCCATGCCTGGATTTAAGGATGCCCCTATGACGACGACCCAGGTTAAACCCAAACAGCGCGCCAGCCTTATCAGCAGTGCGCAACAGGCAGTCAGTGTCGCACACGAGCTGGCACACCATTTTCGTCAGGGCGCGGCGTTGCGCGACAGCCAGCGTCAATTGCCGTTCAGCGAGCTGGAAACACTGTTTGCCTCCGGTTTAGGGGCGATCACTGTTCCTGCGCAGTTTGGCGGAGCAGCGCTCTCCAGTGCGGTGGTGGCACAGGTGATCGCCATTCTGTGTGCAGCGGACTCCTCGATTGGTCAGATTCCGCAGAACCATTTCTATGCGCTGGAGGTGTTGCGTGTTAACGGCAGCAGTAGCCAGCAACAGCGGCTGTACCTGGAGGTGCTTGAGGGTGTGCATCTCGGTAATGCACTGGCGGAGTTCAGTTCAGCTGCGGCACATTACCGCAGTACCGCCGTCCTGCCTGATGGCGACAGTTATCTGTTGCAGGGGCGCAAGTTTTACGCCACTGGCGCATTGTTTGCCGACCGCATCCCCACGGCGGCGAAAGATCGCGACGGGATAGAGCAGCTGATCTTTGTGCCACGTCATCAGCCCGGTGTGACAGTAACTGATGACTGGTCCGGTTTCGGCCAGCGCACCACAGGCAGCGGTACAGTCATCTTTGATGCCGTCCGCATCGATGGTGACGATATCGTGCCATTTCAGAGTGCCTTTGAACGACCAACCAGTGTCGGCCCGTTTGCGCAGTTGATGCACGCGGCGATCGATCAGGGCATCGCCCAGGCGGCGTTCCGCGATATGCTCGATTTCATCAACCAGCGCGCACGTCCCTGGCCGGATGCCGGTGTGGAACGCGCCAGCGACGATCCTTTATTGATCGACCGCGTCGGCCAGCTTGCCGCGCGCTTGCAGGCTGGCGATGCACTGTTGCAGGAAGCGGGAGAAGCGGTGGATGCCGCCCAGCGGCATCTGGATGCTTACCATGTCGCGGAGGCGTCGGTACGGGTGGCGGAAGTTCGCGCCTGGACCACCGAGCTGTCGCTGGCGGCAGGTAATCTGTTGTTTGAACTGTCCGGCAGCCGCGCGGCACTGCGCGAGCATAATCTCGACCGTCACTGGCGCAACGCACGCACGCATACGCTGCACGATCCGGTGCGCTGGAAATATCCGGCGATTGGTAACTATGTGCTGAATGGCGTGCTGCCCGCGCGCAGGGGGACGCTATGAGTCGCCAGCGGAAACAGGTGTTACTCAACGCCTTTAATATGAACTGCGTGGGGCATATTCATCATGGTATGTGGACGCATCCGCAGGATCGTTCTGTCGAATTCAACTCGCTGAATTACTGGCTGGATCTGGCACGGTTACTGGAACGCGGGCTGTTTGATGGTCTGTTTATTGCCGATATTCTCGGCGTTTATGACGTCTATCAGCAGGGCATTGGCCTGACCGCCAGCGAGTCGATTCAGTTACCGGTTAACGATCCGCTGCTGCTGGTATCCGCGATGGCCAGTGTCACGGAACATCTCGGTTTCGGCGTGACCGCTAATCTCAGCTATGAGTCGCCTTATCCCTTTGCCCGCCGCTTTTCCACTCTCGACCATCTCACCAATGGCCGCATTGGCTGGAATATTGTCACTGGCTATCTCGACAGCGCCGCACGGGCAATGGGGCAGCATGAGTTGACCCGCCACGACCGTCGTTATGACCAGGCTGATGAGTTTCTCGATGTGGCGTACCAGCTGTGGGAAGGCAGCTGGCAGGATGATGCCGTGGTGGCGGATCGTGAGCGCCGTCTGTATGCCGATGCCAGCAAAATCCACCCGATACGGCATCAGGGGGAGTTTTATCAGCTGGAGGGCTATCACCTGTCTTCACCTTCACCACAGCGTACACCATTACTGTTTCAGGCAGGCAGTTCCGCACGTGGTATGCGTTTCGCGGCGCGACATGCCGAGTGCAGCTTTGTTAATGGTCGCACGCCAGAGGCGATGCGCAGTCAGGTACAGATGCTGCGTCAGCTGGTGCAGGAAGCCGGGCGACAGGCAGACGATCTGAAGATCTTTATGGGCGTGGCGGTCATTGTCGCGCCGACAGAACGCGAAGCACAGGAGAAACAGCGTGAGTATCTGCACTATGCCAGTCCGGAAGCGGGCATCGCGCATTTTTCCAGTTCGATTGGTATCGATTTAGCGCGTTTTACGCTGGATGAGCCGATTCAGACCGGCTCGACGCGGGCCATTGAATCAGTCAGCCAGAGCTATAACGGCTGGACGCGGCGACGTCTGCTGGAACAGCACGCGCTCGGTAGTCGCTATCCGTTGATTGTCGGCGAACCGGGTCAGGTAGCGGATGCCTTGCTGCGCTGGGTGGATGATGCTGGTATCGACGGATTTAACCTGACACGCATCCTCAATCCACAAAGTTACCACGATTTTATCGACCTGGTGGTGCCGGAACTGCAACAGCGTGGCCGCTACAAAACCGCTTACCAGCCCGGTTCACTACGTAAAAAACTCTTTCATCATCACCGTTTACCTGCAAGCCATCCGGCCGCCAGCTGGCGTGTTCGGGCATAACAATGAAACCATCACCCAATAAGGAAGCATCATGACAGTAAGCCAGTTTGCGAAACACATTATTCTCGCCGGACTGCTGAGTGCCAGCAGCGTGGCGCTGGCGGCAGAGTATTCCGGCCCGTTAAAAGTCGGTACTACCGCTGCATTTGCGCCACCGCTGGAAGTGGCGGTCGCCGAAGCGAAAAAACAGGGACTGGAGGTCGAACTGGTGGAGTTCAGCGACTGGATTGCACCGAATGTCAGTGTGGAGAATGGCGATATCGACGTGAATCTGTTTCAGCATCAGCCGTTCCTCGACAATGCCAATCAGCAGAGTGGTTCGCACCTGGTGAAATATGCCCCTGCGATCCTCAATAACGTTGGCCTGTATTCGAAAAAGCATACTGCGATCAGTCAGATTCCTGATGGCGGGACGGTCGCTATCGCCAATGACACCATTAACGGTGGTCGCGGTCTGTTACTGCTGCAAAAGGCCGGGTTGATAAAGCTGAAGCCGGGTTCCGGGATTAAGTCAACGGTCGACGATATCGTGGAGAACCCGAAACATCTGAAGATTATTGAAGTGGAAGCGGTGCAGCTGTCGCGCACACTGGATGAAGTGGATTTAGCGCAGGGCTATCCGCACTACCTGCGCTCAGCAGGCACTATCGACCCAAATAATGCGCTGCTGTTTGACGGCCTGGAAAACCCGGAATACGTGATCCTGTTTGTCATTCGTGACGGTCATCAGGATGATCCACGCCTGCGTAAATTTGTTGATATCTATCAGCATTCTCCGGTAGTGCGCGCCAGTCTCGATAAATTCTACGGCAAGCTGTATGTGCCAGGCTGGAGTCAGTAATGATAGTAAGTGTGGTCTGGCCGGAGGCTGAAGATCGCACTGCGCAAGGCGTCGCCGTCGCAGGCGGCGCAGTGCATGTGGCGATTCATAGTCTGTATAAACGTTACCCGGGACAGCAGGTGGATGCCCTGCAAAATGTTGATCTGCGGATTCGACGTGGGGAGATTTTTGGCATTATCGGCCGCAGTGGTGCGGGTAAGTCGTCACTGATTCGTTGCCTTAACCGGCTTGAAGACCCCACTGCCGGTCAGGTGGTGGTGGATGGCGTCGACATTGGCAGCTTGTCGGCGACCGATCTGGTGCACTGGCGGCGCAGCACCGGGATGATTTTCCAGCATTTCAACTTACTCTCGGCGAAAACGGTGCGACAGAATATAGACCTGCCGCTGCGGGTGGCGGGTGTGCCGCCTGCTGAGCGGCGGCGAAAAGTGGATGAGCTGCTGAAACTGGTGGGGCTGGAAGAACGTCAGCATGCGTATCCCGCTCAGCTGTCCGGCGGGCAAAAACAGCGGGTGGGGATTGCCCGGGCACTGGTGCACGATCCGCAGCTGCTGCTGTGCGATGAAGCGACGTCTGCACTCGACCCGGAAACCACCCGATCCATTCTCATGCTATTGCGCGATATCAATCGCCAGAAGAAAATTACTATTGTGCTGATCACCCATGAAATGGATGTGATTCACGATCTGTGCCACCAGGTGGCAGTGCTGGAGCGCGGTGAAGTGATTGAACAGGGGCCTGTCTGGCAGGTGTATGGTGATCCACAGCAGGACACCACGCGTATTCTGCTCAATCCACTGCGCGACAGCCTGCCGGAAGCCCTTGCCACACAGCTGACTGAACAGCCGCAATCACCGCAGTCGCGCGCTTTACTGTGTCTGAATTACACCGGACAGGGCGCGCAGCCGCAACTCAGTGCACTGACCGCGGCACTGGGCAGTGATATTACGCTGTTACAGAGCAAACTCGAATGGGTTCAGGGACGGCAGGTTGGACAGATCCTGCTGCTGGCTGCCGCTCAGGCAGAGCCGTTGTCGCTGCCGCACCACGCCACTTTTGCTGATCGTATTGGAGTCCTGGGTTATGTCACTGCAACCTGAACGTTTATGGTATGGCTTTCTCGACACGCTGCTGATGGTGGGAGCATCGTCACTGGCAGCACTGCTGTTGGGGTTACCGCTGGCCGTCATTCTGGTGATCACCGACCGCGATAATCTGTTTTCCCGTCCGTTGCTGAATCGTCTGCTGGGCTGGCTGGTGAACCTGTTTCGTTCGATCCCGTTTCTGATCCTGATGGTGGCGCTGATCCCGTTTACCCGGCTGATTGTGGGCACGACCTATGGCGTCTGGGCGGCAACGGTACCGTTAACGCTGGCCGCCACGCCATTCTTTGCCCGTATTGCTGAAGTCAGCCTGCGCGAGGTGGATCGTGGACTGGTGGAGGCGGCACAGGCGATGGGTTTTCATCGCTGGCATATTATCTGGCATGTTTTACTGCCTGAGGCTCGTCCCGGTATCGTCAGCGGGTTTACCATTACGCTGGTCACGATGATCAACGCTTCGGCGATGGCGGGTGCTATTGGCGCCGGAGGGCTGGGTGATCTCGCTTATCGCTATGGTTATCAGCGTTTTGACAGTCAGGTCATGATTACCGTGATTGTGGTGCTGGTGGCGCTGGTCACACTGCTGCAGTTCTTTGGTGATCGTTTATCGCGCCGTCTCAATCATCGTTAAGGAAGGTGCGATTTAATCGGTGGGGTTCAGTGGAGTCCTTAGCTGTATTAGGGAAGGTGCGATTAATTCGATGGGAACCATTTTTTCGTCCTGTCATCGTATGGTAAATGAACAAAGAACCGCC
>NZ_CBFFRJ010000147.1:0-11810 GCF_965644225.1 Phytobacter sp. V91
TGAGGTCTCTTCTGATTTGTTAGCGCAACCAGTAGATCACACTTCATCGTGCCTTTCACTTTTTCTGGGGATTCCTCTCCCTCCGGGGAGAGGGGAAAAGAGCGCACCATTCACCCCGAATTAATATGCTCCTTACAATACCGTCGTTTCCAGGCCGCGGGCGTAATGCCGGTGTGCTTGCGGAAAATCTGGCGAAAATAACCCACATCGTGAAAACCGCACTGCTCCGCCACCTCTTTTAACGACAGTGAATCCCCGACCAGTAACTTTTCCGCTGCCCGCACCCGCTGGCGATGAATGGCTTCGGTCAGCGTCAGGCGAAATGCCCGGCGATAGACCCGCCCCAGATAGTCGACATTACAGTGCAACTCTTTCGCCAGCACCGACGCCGAAATGGGTAAATGAAAGTGCGTGCCAATCATCTGCCGGGCTTTCCAGGCCAGCGCAATGCCGGGGTTATCGGCAGCCCGTTCACTGAGTGCGGAGGCGGATATTTGTTGCAGGATCAACAGTAAAATACACTCCAGCGCCACGCTGCGATGTACATTTTCCTGCTCATGTAAAAACTGGCGAAATAACCCGGTCATATATTGCGGATCGCTCAATCCGGTATGCTGCGGCAACATTAATACCGATTGATGTAATGATTTTTCCAGCGAAGGGGTTAATTCAAAATGCAGCCAGTAGAATTTTAAATCCGCCGGAAATTCACCAACGCCAACATGACGCCGTTGCGGCCAGAGAATAAGACTTTCACCGGCATTTACCCAAAAAACATTTTCCTCTTCCCGAATCGCTAATGTCCCCTTTTCCACAAAAATAACTTCCCAGGAATGAAGCGTCCGCGAGGGATGGCTCCCCACACCACGGGAAATAAAGAGCCCGCCATTTTGTACCCGGATCGGAAGTGTTATGGATAATTCGAGCATAAATATATCAATTCTCGCTATTTCGGCGCAGGAAAAGTCAATGCGTTATTGATTATCAATGAAAAAACAGGCTTACGCCGGATCGAAATCACATTTTCTCAATCAGGTCGGAATCGTCATCTTTTTGTACTTTTCCCTTCCCTTGTTGTGTACTGAATTCAATGCAAAATAAAAAGGTACTTTGCAAACTACAAAACAAAATCTGCCCCGAGCGGATTAATTCTGGAAACAAAATCTCCGAATACGTGAGGCGTTCTCCATGACTTCGACATTAATTTCAACAACCGATTCGGCGCAACAGGCGCTGGACGATAAATTATCCGTACGTGAAAAGATAGGCTATGGGCTGGGCGATGCAGGCGGCACGGTAATTACCTGTCTGATCATGAATTTCCTGACCTTTTTCTATACCGATATCTTTGGTTTAACCCCGGCGCTGGTCGGTACGTTGTTTATGGCATTACGTATTTTTGATGCTATTTCTGACCCGGTAATGGGGATTATTGCTGACCGCACCCAAAGCCGCTGGGGACGTTTTCGCCCCTGGCAGCTGTGGATTGCCCTGCCCATCGGCATTATCGGGGTACTGACCTTTACCGTACCCGATGCCAGCATGAACGTGAAAATTGCCTGGGCCTTTGGTACTTACCTGCTACTTTCCGTCGGTTATACCGCCATCAACGTGCCCTACTGCGCGTTAATCAACACCATGACCACCCGTCATCGCGAGGTGATCTCCTGCCAGTCCTGGCGCTTTGTGCTGTGCGGCGTGGCCGGGTTCCTGGTGTCTGTTGGTCTGCCGTGGCTGGTCTCCGCGCTGGGTCAGGGCGATGCGGCAAAAGGCTACCAGCTGGGTGTTGGCGTGCTCTGCGCCATTGCGGTGGTAATGTTCCTGTGCTGTTTCTTCTGGGTGCGCGAACGGGTGCCGCTGGAGATGATGGGCAAGTTCACCCTGCGGGAGCATATGGCGGGGCTGCGCAAAAATGACCAGCTGTTGCTGATGCTGCTGATGTCCTTCCTGCTTATCAACGTGTTTAATATTCGCGGCGGCGGCTATATGTACTTCATCACCTATGTGCTTGAAGGCAGCACCGGTTACACCTCGCTGTTTTTCACCATGGTGACCTTCGCCTCTATCCTCGGCTCGGTGATCGTTAACCCGCTGTCAAAGCGTATTGATACAGTGAAGCTCTACTACTACACCAATCTGGTACTGGCCGCGCTGTCGGTGCTGATGTGGTTCCTGCCCGTCGGGCCAGCCTACCAGGTGCTGTGGCTGGCGGTGATTCTCGGTAACGGGGTTATCCTCGGCTTCACCCTGCCGCTGCACTTTTCATTGATGGCATTTTCGGACGACTACGGTGAGTGGAAAACCGGCGTGCGCTCTTCCGGGATGAACTTCGCCTTCAACCTGTTTTTCATCAAGCTCGCCTGGGCCTCAAGCGCGGGCATCATCAGCCTGGTGTTTATCTTTGTCGCCTATCAGCCAGGCGCGGGGAATCAAACGCCTGCATCGCTTCAGGGCATCACCATGATGGAGACGCTGCTGCCGGCCCTGTTCCACCTGTTACTGGCGCTCTCCATCCGCGCCTGCAAGCTCAACAATCCGTTGATGGCGCGTATCGCTACCGATTTGCGTCAGCGTCATGTTCAGTCTTAAGGAGTCTGTAATGGAAGTCAGTCTGCATACCTTGAAAATCAACGATGCCTTTCTCGGCCAGTATCAACAGCTGGTGCGTGATGTCGTGATCCCCTATCAATGGGACGCGCTGAATGACAGGATTAGCGAGGCCGATCCCAGCCATGCGATTGAAAACTTTCGTATCGCGGCCGGGCTTCAGGAAGGGGAATTTTACGGCATGGTCTTCCAGGACAGCGACGTCGCAAAATGGCTGGAAGCCGTCGCCTGGTCCCTGTGCCAGAAGCCCGACGCTGAACTGGAAAAGACCGCCGATGAGGTGATCGAACTGGTGGCGGCCGCCCAGTGCGAAGACGGCTATCTCAACACTTATTTCACGGTGAAAGCGCCACAGGAGCGCTGGACTAACCTCGCCGAGTGTCATGAGCTCTACTGCGCCGGGCATATGATTGAAGCGGGCGTGGCGTACTTCCAGGGCACCGGAAAACGCCGTCTTCTGGAGGTGGTCTGCCGCCTGGCAGACCATATCGATACGGTTTTTGGCCCAGGCGTTAACCAGTTGCACGGCTACCCCGGCCACCCGGAAATCGAACTGGCGTTGATGCGCCTGTACGAGGTCACCGAGGAGCCGCGTTATATGGCGCTGGTAAACTATTTTGTTGAACAGCGAGGTACGCAGCCGCATTTTTATGACGTCGAATATGAAAAGCGTGGGCGCACTTCCTACTGGCACAACTACGGCCCGGCGTGGATGGTGAAAGACAAAGCCTACAGCCAGGCGCATCAGCCCATTTCGGAACAACAAACCGCCATCGGTCATGCGGTGCGGTTCGTTTACCTGATGACGGGGGTCGCGCACCTGGCGCGGTTAAGCCAGGACGAAGGTAAGCGCCAGGACTGCCTGCGTCTGTGGAACAATATGGTTCAGCGCCAGCTGTACATCACCGGCGGCATCGGCTCGCAAAGCAGCGGCGAAGCCTTCAGCAGTGATTACGACCTGCCGAATGATACCGTTTACGCCGAAAGCTGCGCCTCCATCGGCCTGATGATGTTTGCCCGCCGGATGCTGGAGATGGAAGCCGACAGTCAGTATGCCGACGTGATGGAGCGCGAGCTGTACAACACCGTGCTCGGCGGTATGGCGCTCGACGGCAAACATTTCTTCTACGTCAACCCGCTGGAAGTGCATCCGAAATCACTGAAGTTCAACCACATTTACGACCATGTGAAACCGGTTCGTCAGCGCTGGTTTGGCTGCGCCTGTTGCCCGCCGAATATTGCCCGGGTACTCACCTCGCTCGGCCATTACCTCTACACGCCGCGCGAGGACGCGCTCTATATCAACCTCTACATCGGCAACAGCGTTGAGATCCCGGTCAACGATAAGACGCTACGCCTGCAGATCAGCGGCAATTATCCGTGGCAGGAGCAGGTGCGGATTACCATCGATTCGCCGCAGCCGGTCGACCATACGCTTGCTCTGCGCCTGCCGGACTGGTGCGCGAAACCGCAGGTGCAGCTTAATGGCGCGCAGCTGGCAATGACGAATGTCCGCAAAGGTTATCTGCATATTCAGCGGTGCTGGCAGGAGGGCGATACCTTAACCCTCACTTTGCCGATGCCGGTGCGGCGGATTTACGGCAACCCGCTACTGCGCCATGTTGCCGGCAAAGTAGCGCTCCAGCGCGGGCCATTGGTTTACTGCCTTGAAGAGGCGGATAACGGGGAAGAGTTGCATAACCTGTGGCTGGGCGCGGATGCTGACGTCAGAGTCTTTGAAGGCAAAGGGATCTTCGCCCATAAGATGCTGATTCAGGCGCAGGGAACGAAGCGCACCGCGCCGGATGCCACGCAGCAGCCGCTCTGGCGTTACGACCAGCAGCCTGCCAGCAGTACGCCACAGACATTAACCTTTATCCCGTGGTTTAGCTGGGCGAATCGCGGCGAGGGCGAGATGCGGATCTGGGTGAACGAAGAAAGGTGATGAGCACAATTGATGGCCTACCGGCCATCAATTGCTTTATCGCTTATTTCAGCAGGCGAACCCGGCAGTTTTTGCCTTTGATTTTACCCTGCGAAAGCTGTTTGAAGGCTTTATTCGCCACCGCCTGGCGCACCGCCACGTAGGCGTGCATCGGGTGCATCACAATCTTGCCGATGTCGGCGCCATCAAGCCCAATATCCCCGGTCAACGCGCCAAGAATATCGCCCGGACGCATTTTGGCTTTTTTGCCGCCATCAATGCACAGGGTCGCCATCTCAGCCTCCAGCGGCTTGAAGCTGCTGCTGATAACCGGCTCTTTCCAGTCGAGGGAGAGGGCCAGCATCTCGCTAAGGATCGCCGCTCTCTGGGCCTCTTCCGGCGCACACAGGCTGATTGCCAGGCCGCTTTCGCCCGCACGCGCGGTACGACCAATACGGTGGACGTGCACTTCCGGGTCCCAGGAAAGCTCGAAGTTAATCACCATTTCCAGTGATTTGATATCCAGCCCACGCGCGGCAACATCGGTGGCCACCAGCACGCGGCTACTGCCGTTGGCAAAACGCACCAGCGTCTGGTCGCGATCGCGCTGTTCCATGTCGCCATGCAGAGCCAGCGCGCTCTGGCGCTGCTCATTCAGCGCATCGCAGACTTCCTGGCAATCTTTTTTGGTATTACAGAACACCACGCAGGAAGCGGGCTGATGCTTGCTCAGCAGGCTCAGCAACAGCGGAATTTTTTGCCGACGCGAAACTTCGAAGAACTGCTGCTCAACCGCCGGAAGGGCATCAACGCTGTCGATTTCAATGTTCAGCGGCTCACGCTGAAAACGGGTACTGATGGCGGCAATGCCTTCCGGCCAGGTCGCCGAGAACAGCAGCGTCTGGCGATCCGCTGGCGCATGGCCGAGGATCTCGACAATGGCATCGCTAAAGCCCATATCCAGCATGCGATCGGCTTCATCCAGCACCAGGGTTTTCAGCGCCTGCAGCGAGACGGTGCCTTTTTGCAGGTGATCGAGCAGGCGACCCGGCGTAGCAACAATGATGTGCGGGGCATGCTGGAGCGAATCACGCTGGGCGCCAAAAGGCACACCACCGAACAGCGTCAGGATTTTGATGTTTGGCAGGTAACGCGCCAGACGACGCAGCTCATTCGCCACCTGATCGGCGAGTTCACGCGTCGGGCATAACACCAGTGATTGCGTCACAAACCGGCCAGCTTCGATATGTTGCAGCAGGCCCAGACCGAAGGCAGCCGTTTTACCGCTGCCGGTTTTTGCCTGCGCGCGCACGTCTTTCCCTTCAAGGATTGCCGGCAGCGCCGCCGCCTGAATCGGGGTCATGGTGTGATAACCCAGCTCGTTCAGATTGGCGAGGAGTTCAGGAGGCAAAGCGTTTAAGGTTGAAAAGGCAGTCACGGTGTTATCCAGAAGTAGTGGCAGGCCGCTATGCTAGCAGACTCTGTGGGCCGGGTCAGCCAGGCAATACGCGGCGGGCCGCTTCGGCGAGAAACGCGCTGCGATTGCTGAACTGCGGGTTATCCTGCACAAAGAGATCAATTTTACATAGCAGGCGGCGAGGCAAAGTAATGTTGATGCGTTCAGCCCGACCATCGAACTGTTTCATATTGATATCCACCAATAGCCACTGCCCACCAACAAACTCATCTGCACGTTGTTTCAAATGCCGTTCAACCGGGTATGCCGCTGGCAGTACCTCACCCAACTCGCACAAGGTTTCAAAATGCGCGGTCAGTGCGCTCTGCGCATCCTGAAACGCCTCGTTCAGGCTGTCTCCCGCAAAAAAACAGCCGGATACGTCCGGAAAAAAACCACTGGCGCTGCCATCAGCATCAGAATGAATATAGGCCGGATAAAACATTTCTGGCTCCTGCGAATTAAGGTTTAATGCCTGCCTGCCGCCAGATTTGCGCCAGCGTGCCGGATTTGATGTCTTTACGAGGATGCGGAACCGTCACCAGCCCAGGCCGATGGGGGTGACTAAATTGATGATGGCTCCCCTTCGTTCTGATCAGAACCCATCCCTGTTTTTTCAATATTGTCATCACCTCTGCGCTGGTCACGTTCCTTGCTCCCACCCTGAAGTATACACACTATACACACATTAATTCATAGCGATCACATTAGCGCAGTAAAGAGCGGGTTTCATTGGGAGAAGAAGCATCCTGGGAAGAGGTACGCAAAAGTTTCCCTTCAGATATCACTCGGGTTGAATTGAGGTTCAGGGCATTACCTGGATTTACCGTTTTCCCGCTGGCATTAGCCATGTGTTGCGCATAAATTCATCACTTTTCTTTTATAGCATTAACGCTATAATCATTTTTTAGCCTGGATGCTATGGATGCAAGACATGTGGGAAGTCATAACAACGGAATTATTTGTTACGTGGTTTAAGCAACAAAGCCCGGCGTTGAAAGAAAATACCCTCGCCATACTGAAAATTTTAAGGGAAGAAGGACTTCGGTTGGGACGACCTTTTGCGGATACCGTTAAGGGTTCTAAATACCCGAATATGAAAGAACTTCGTATTCAGCATCAAGGCGATCCTGTTCGTGCCTTCTTTGCATTCGATCCGAAACGTAACGGCATCGTTTTGTGTGCAGGCGGCAAAACGGGTCTGAATGAGAAACAATTTTACAAAGACATGATTAGAATTGCTGATAAAGAGTTCTCGAAAAATCTCAACTCTCTGAAAGGGGATAAATAAATGCCAACTCTGGACGAATTGTTAGCAGAGCAAAGCCCTGAAAGCCTGGCGCGTATCAATCAAAAAGCCGAGGCACTGCGCATGGAGCTCACACTCTATCGACTGCGCGAAGAACTGGAGATCTCCCAGACTGAAATGGCACTGTCGATGGGCATTGCTCAACCGACTCTGGCACGGATGGAGAGAACCAGCAATGACCCGAAACTCTCGACACTCAAACGTTATGTGACTGCCCTGGGTGGGGAACTCAGCATTGACGTTAAGCTCCCTAACGGTAAACACATCGCGTTTGATTTATAGCCATTCCAGAAGGCCCACCTGCAGCGGTGGGCCTGGCCTGATTAAGTCGATTATCAGCAACCTTGCACTCAACCTTCGTTTTTCGTAAACAACGCCTTATCTCTCAGGATATGGTCGTTACCGCGACGGCGGGTGAAACCGATACGGTCGAAGTACTCGAGGATCTGGATAGCCAGCTTGCGCCCGACGTTAAGGGTATCGCGAAAATCAGCAGCGCTTGTTGAACCCTGTAATGGATCCCGGTCGCGGATCATGCTGGCAAAGGCCACAATCCGATCGTTGCGGTAATAACGATCTTTGACGATCGCCGTAATTAACCCCTGTTGCGCCGCCTGCCGTAACACACCGCGCATCACCTGCTCATCCGCTCCCGTTTCTCGCGCCATATCGCGTACCCACCAGGGCTCATCGCCGAAAAGCGCCTCCGCACGTTGCCATAGAGCCGCCTGCTCCGGGGTGAAGCCGGCTTTATGACCTGGTAAATGCAGCCAGCCGTGGTGGCTGTGAATATCACCGTGCTCACGCATCTGCTCAATCAGCGTGAGCACCAGCGCTTCGTCTTCCATCGGCAGCGCCATACGCCGCAGGCGCTCGCGTCCGGGGCCTGGTTCATCGGCATGCTGTTCATGATAGGTCGCAAGCGTGGTCAGCAATTTACGCTGCCAGTTAGCTCCGATCGGCGCATTCAGCAGGTTATCCCCGGCACGAATAAAACCCGGTTCATTGACCAGCGCCTCAAGCCCGGCGTCATTGAGCTGCCGCGCCCAGGCAAAGGCCGGGAGATTGACCGCCCCACGCTGCAGGTGTACCGCCAGCGCCTGGGCATCGCTTTGCGCCTGCGATAACGCGCCAAGCCACTGTTGATACTCCGGCTTACGCTTACCTCGGCGTGGAGGATGCAGATTAACCACCCGCGCACCCGCCAGTGTCTCGCGGGCAGAGATGTCGCGCAGCACCAGCCGGTCGTTGTCCGCCAGCCACAACGGCGTGTCCAACACCAGCTCAGCCAGAGAGTTATCGAGCAGGGAAACGCGCCCGGTAATGTGGCTGGCCGCATGGTGAATATGCAGCGGCTGCCACTGGGTCAGCGGCGCGTGGGTTTGCAGCGCCACAATAACCCGTTCTGAAGGCTCCGGCGGCGTGGCTGAGAGCAACCAGTCGCCACGGGTCAGCTCTACTTTCTGCGCATCCCCGGCAATATTGAGCGCAATACGCTGCCCGGCATGGGCCATTGCTACGGGTTGATTTTGCGCATGCAGACCGCGTACGCGCATCGGTTTATCCGCGCCGGTCAGCCAGAGGGTATCCCCCACCCGCACGTCCCCCGACAGCGCCGTCCCGGTGACCACCAGCCCGGATCCTTTGACGGTGAAGGCCCTGTCCAGCGCCAGGCGAAAACGCTGATGCTGCGGGTGGACGCGGGCAGAAAGCCGCAACAGGTGCGCACGCAGCTCATCGATACCGCGCGCCTGCGTAGCCGCCGTCACAAAGAAGGTCGCATCCTGCCAGCCAAATTCCGCCAGTACGGTCTGAATCTCTTTGCGCACCGCGTCGATACGGGCATCATCCACCCGATCGGCTTTGGTCAACGCCACCGTTAACGCCGGGTTGCCGGTCAGTTGCAGAATGGCCAGATGTTCGCGGGTCTGGGCCATCACGCCGTCGTCGCAGGCCACCACCAGCAGCGCATGGTCGATACCCCCGACGCCCGCCAGCATATTGGCGAGAAATTTCTCGTGACCCGGAACGTCAATAAAGCCCGGCACGCTGCCGTCCGGCTGCGGCCAGTAGGCATAGCCAAGATCGATAGTCATGCCACGGGCTTTTTCTTCCGGCAGGCGGTCGGCGTTCACGCCGGTAATCGCCTGCAATAAGGTGGTTTTACCGTGGTCGACATGCCCGGCAGTGGCGATAATCATTTCAGCAACATCTCCAGAAAACGGGGTTCATCCTCAAGGCAACGCATATCCAGCCATAGGCGGCCAGCGTAAATGCGGCCAATCACCGGCTGCTCCAGCGTGCGCCATGCTGCGGCCAGCGCTTCCAGCCGACGCCCACTGCCATCAATCGGAGTAAAGGTCAGGGCCGCGCCCGGCAAACGGTCGACGGGAAGCGAGCCGCTGCCAATCTGCGACTGACACGCTTCCACCTGCAGGCTGAAGTGTTCTGCATAGCGCCCGGCGAGGGCGGCCTGCAACCGCTGCGCCTGACTGCGAATGTCATCTTCTGTCCGGGTGAGTAACCGCAGCGTCGGCAGATTTTCACGCAGTTTTTCCGGATGCAGGTAGAGGCGCAGAGTGGCATCCAGGGCGGCGAGGGTCATTTTATCTGCCCGTAATGCGCGCTTGAGCGGGTGAGACTGAAGCTGCTCAATCAGCGCTTTTTTGCCAACGATAATCCCCGCCTGCGGGCCGCCAAGCAGCTTATCCCCTGAGAAACTGACCAGACTGACGCCTGCGGCAATCAGCTCCTGTACCAGCGGTTCTTTCGCTAATCCGTACTGGCTAAGATCCACCAGCGAGCCGCTGCCTAAGTCGGCAATCACCGGCACATTCAGCTCTTCGCCCAGGGCGACCAGCTCGGCTTCCTCCACCGTTTTGGTAAAGCCTTCAATGTGATAGTTGCTGGTATGCACCTTCATCAGCAGGGCGGTATTTTCATTCACCGCCTGACGATAATCTTTTGCATGAGTGCGGTTGGTGGTGCCCACTTCCTGCAATACGCAGCCAGCCTGGCGCATCACGTCGGGGATGCGAAACGCGCCGCCAATCTCCACCAGTTCACCACGGGAGACCACCACCTCTTTACCGCTGGCGGTGGCTGCCAGCATCAATAATACCGCTGCCGCATTATTGTTCACGATGCAGGCATCTTCGGCCCCCGTCAGGCGACAGAGCAGATCCGCCACCGCCCGGTCACGGTGACCGCGACCGGCATCATCCAGCGAATATTCCAGGGTAACCGGCGCGCGCATGGCCTGAGCAACAGCGTCAATAGCGGTCTGCGACTGCAACGCCCGCCCGAGATTGGTGTGCAATACCGTCCCGGTGAGATTGAAAACCGGACGCAGTGCGCTGGCATTCTCGTCAGCCAGTCGCTGATAAGCCGCCTGCGCCCAGTTATCGCTCCAGTCCGGCAACGCCTCATGGGCGCGAATATTCGCGCGGGCGTCATCCAGCAACTGGCGCAAAGCGTCCGCCACGCGACGGTGGCCAAAAGTGGTCAACAGGGGAACGAAAGCCTCGTCACGCAGCAGGCGATCGGTTGAAGGTATCTGACTGTACAGCGACTGATGTTCCATGTTTATACAATAGCCCTGGCTGAGGGTTGCCCCTCCCGCCGGGAGAGGGGTTTAACGTAAGGAGGATTGTACAGCGACTTTTTTCAGGCGGACATAACGGGTATCAAGCCTTAGGCGGTTCAGTACGGGCAAAACTCTCGCGCTGGAACAGGTTTTCGACCAGTTTGACCAACAGTGGCCGGTCAACGCACCAGCCAGGCGCAACGTGGCGGAAGTTGAGGTAGCCAATGGCGCAGGCAACGGAGACGGTCGCCAGATCAAGCGCGTCCCCGCGCAGCAGGCCTTCGTCGAGGTAGCGCTCCAGGCAATCGAGGCTATGATTAATTTTCTCCCGCTGGCGCTGGCGCTCGCTTTCTGACTGCTGGGCTGCCGGGCGGGCTGATTCGCGCACGGAGATCAACGCCGCATCCATAATGCCGTCCGCCAGGGCTTCAATCTGACGCATTTTCAGCGCCGCGAGTGGATCCTGGGGCAGCATAGCCGGAGCAATATTCAGCAACTCGATATATTCAGCGATGATCGGCGAGTCGTACCAGACGTCGCCCTCGTCGGTGACCAGCGCCGGAACTTTACCCAACGGGTTGTAATGCATCACGTTATTGATTGCGTTATAGGGCTGTTCGTTCACGAACTCAAAGGTAATGCCTTTTTCCAGCAGGATAATGGAAATTTTGCGTACAAACGGGCTGGTGTAACTGCCAATCAGTTTCATTGCCTTCTCCTTGTCGCCAATTGTCGCCAGCAAAGCCCTAAGTATGTACCACCCTGAGTTGAAGGACAGCACCCGTTTCATAATTGTGAAAACTTATCTGGCTATGTTAGGCAGCACGTCGCATGTATCGCGCGGGGTGTAAGATAATTAAGTCCGGTAAACCCCCGGCTTTGCCGGGGGACTCCGAAAGGTTTGACCTTTAAGTCAGTCGCGCGAATC
>NZ_CBFFRJ010000148.1:0-11805 GCF_965644225.1 Phytobacter sp. V91
GCGGGCATCGTGAAAAATCTATGGCAAAGAAAGCCTTATGTTCTCATAACTGACGATTAAATCGCACCTTCCCTAAAAATACCAAACGCCAAAAGCGTAAATGGGAAATCAAATTTGTCTGCCAGTGATATTGCCATAATGCGGAGAGATCAACAGGACAAATAGCTGCATTTTTGTACCGCAATTTGCGCCTTTACTTACGGATAAGTGAAAAAGCAGCCAGCAAGGGGGGCTGGCTGCGAAGAGATTAACTGCCGGAGGTGGCAGTCTGCTTGTGGAACAGCTCACGAAACACCGGATAGATGTCTTCCTGATCGCGAATATGCTGGATCGCGAAGTTATCGAACATCGCTTGCAGATGTTCATACTCCCGCCACAACGTCTGGTGAGCACGACGGGTAATTTCGATATAGCTGTAGTAACGCACGACCGGCAGGATTTTTTTCGCCAGAATTTCATGGCACAGCGGCGAATCGTCTGCCCAGTTATCACCATCCGAGGCCTGGGCGGCGTAAATATTCCACTGCTGAGGGTCATAGCGCTCTTTGACCACTTCATCCATCAACTTCAGTGCGCTGGAGACAATGGTGCCGCCTGTTTCCTGCGAATAGAAGAACTCATGTTCATCAACTTCTTTGGCCTGGGTATGGTGGCGAATATAGACCACCTCAACGTTTTTGTAGGTTCGGCTCAGGAACAGATAGAGCAGAATATAAAAACGCTTGGCCATGTCTTTGGTCGCCTGGTCCATGGAACCTGAGACATCCATCAGACAGAACATCACCGCCTGGCTGGAAGGCTCAGGACGTTTTTCATAGTTTTTGTAGCGTAAGTCGAAGGTGTCGATAAACGGCACCCGCTCAATTTTAGCGCGCAGCTCTGCAATTTCTTTGCGCAGCCGCTCCTCTTCGAGCAACTGGGCGGGTTCACTGTTGGCAACCGTGTCCAGGTCCTCCTCCAGGCTACGGAGCTGACGTTTTTTCCCGGCGGTCATCGCCGTACGCCGGGCCAGTGAATTTTGCAGTGAACGCACGACGCTGATATTAGCCGGAACGCCGTTGGCGGTATAACCGGCACGGTGGGTTTTAAACTCATTAAGCTGTCGGTGCTGATTTTTTTTCAGATTTGGCAGCGCCAGATCTTCAAACAACAGATCGAGGTACTCATCTTTAGAAATCTGGAAGACGAATTCATCCTGACCTTCACCATCAGCACTGGCTTCGCCCTGACCACTTCCACCGCCGCCACCGCCACCCTGCGGACGCTCAACGCGATCGTTCTGCACAAAATGGTCGTTGCCGGGATGAACCCGGTGACGCAGGCCTCCACGCCCCTGATGGAACATAGGTTCGCTAATGTCATCAATCGGAATGGAGACGGATTCGCCGTTCTCCACATCAGTCACCGAGCGTTTGTTAATCGCTTCGGAAATCGACTGCTTTATTTGTGCCTTATAACGGCGTAAAAATCGCTGGCGGTTAACCGTGCTCTTATTTTTGCCGTTAAGTCGTCGGTCAATGAACCAGGTCATAGGCCCCTCCGATACTTTGCCTTTCCCATTCAAGCGGCAGGTTCGTTGGCTCTCCTCGCTCACTCCGGTCACTTACCTGGGTAAGCTCCCGGAGATTCGCTGCGTTGCCGCCTTCCTGCCACTCGAATGACTTCGGCAAATATTTTTTATCAGGACGATTTACGTACGCGCAGATACCATTCGCAAAGCAGACGAACCTGCTTGCGGGTATAGCCTTTCTCCATCATACGATCGACAAAATCATCATGTTTTTTCTGCTCATCGGTTGAGGTTTTGGCGTTAAACGAAATGACCGGCAACAACTCTTCGGTATTGGAGAACATTTTCTTCTCGATAACCGTGCGCAGTTTTTCGTAGCTGGTCCAGTTCGGATTGCGGCCGCTGTTGTTCGCCCGGGCGCGCAGCACGAAATTGACGATTTCATTACGGAAATCTTTCGGGTTGCTGATCCCGGCTGGTTTCTCGATTTTTTCCAGCTCGGCATTCAACGACTCGCGATCAAACAGCTGACCGGTATCCGGATCGCGGTACTCCTGATCCTGGATCCAGAAATCTGCATAGGTGACATAACGGTCGAAAATGTTCTGCCCATATTCAGAGTAGGACTCGAGATAGGCGGTCTGGATCTCTTTGCCAATAAACTCGGCGTATTTCGGGATCAGGTAGCCTTTGAGGAACTCGAGATAACGTTCCGCCAGCTCCTGAGGGAACTGCTCGCGTTCAATCTGCTGTTCGAGAACATAGAAAAGGTGCACCGGGTTTGCCGCCACTTCCACATGGTCGAAGTTGAAAACGCGTGAGAGGATCTTAAAGGCGAAACGCGTCGACAGACCGTTCATGCCTTCATCCACGCCGGCGTAATCACGGTACTCCTGATAAGACTTGGCTTTCGGATCCGTATCTTTCAGGCTCTCGCCATCGTAGACCCGCATTTTGGAGTAAATGCTGGAGTTTTCCGGCTCTTTCAGGCGTGACAGAATCGAGAAGCGCGCGAGCGTTTCCAGCGTGCCAGGCGCGCAAGGCGCATGGGTCAGCTCACTGTGATTAAGCAGTTTTTCGTAGATCTTCATCTCTTCTGAGATGCGTAAGCAATAAGGCACTTTGACGATGTAAACACGGTCAAGGAACGCCTCATTGTTTTTATTGTTACGGAAGGTCACCCACTCAGATTCGTTCGAGTGCGCCAGAATAATACCGTTGAAGGGCAGGGCCGAAATCCCTTCAGTCCCGTTGTAGTTCCCCTCCTGGGTTGCCGTCAGCAGTGGGTGCAGCACCTTGATGGGCGCTTTGAACATCTCCACGAATTCCATCACACCCTGGTTAGCCCGGCACAGAGCGCCTGAGTAGCCGTAAGCATCAGGATCGTTTTGCGCGTGATTTTCCAGTTTACGGATATCGACTTTACCCACCAGGGCGGAGATATCCTGGTTGTTTTCATCGCCAGGTTCGGTTTTGGCAATCGCGATTTGCTCAAGCACGGACGGCCAGACTTTCACCACGCGGAATTTGGTGATGTCGCCACCAAAGTCATGCAGCCGTTTTGCCGCCCATGGTGACATGATGGTGCCGAGGTAACGGCGAGGCACGCCGTACTCTTTTTCCAGAATCTGTGCATCTTCCTGCGGATTAAACAGGCACAGAGGGTGATCGTTAACCGGGCTGCGCTCACCGTTCGCGCTCAGGACATAAATCGGTACCCGCTGCATTAACGATTTCAGGCGTTCAGCGAGCGAGGATTTACCGCCACCAACCGGGCCGAGCAGATAGAGGATCTGTTTCTTCTCTTCCAGCCCCTGGGCGGCATGTTTGAGATAAGAAACAATTTGCTCGATGGCTTCTTCCATACCATAAAACTCTTCAAACGCCGGGTAGCGTCCAATGACCCGGTTCGAAAAGAGACGGGAAAGCCGTGGCTCCTGGGCAGTGTCCACCATCACTGGCTCACCAATGGCCATCAGTAGCCTTTCTGCCGCGTTAGCATAGGCACTGCGATCTTGCCGACAAATTGCAAGAAACTCCTGCAGTGTGAACTCTTCGTCCTTGGCAGCTTCATAGCGCTGGCGATAGTGATCGAATATATTCATGGCATGCCGTCCTTTCGTTTTTTAGCACAGGTTAAGAGCCGTTCATATGAGTAGTAGAGGCTCCCGGAAGCGTTAACTGAACGACGCTGATAGTCACACAGCAACCCTTATGCCAGGTTCAGTGCGCATAACAAAAAGCGGGTTCGTTGAATCGTCTTCTTAAAATAAGCGTAGATGGCATTTGCAAAACTTGCATGCTGTCAAAAACTAATTTCAATGACATATCAATAACTCATCCATAAATGCTCTCTTTTGTGATAAGCCTTCCATTACCAAATCACCGGCGCATCACAAATCTGCAAGCCCTCTGTCATATAAAGACAGCAGGCTATAGAGTTTAGTTTTGTACTGAATACGTAAATAAATTAGGGTTGCAAGAGACGGGCAGGTAAACTTCATTTGCCGATTATTAACAACAGGAAATAAAGGACTGTGACTAAATTCAAACTCCTGGCACTGGGTGTGCTAATCGCTACTTCCACTTTTACTGCGAACGCTGAAAGCAATTTCTCGCTCGGTGCGGGCGTGGGCATCGTGGAATCCCCTTATAAACAGTACGATCGTGATGTCTATCCGGTACCGGTTATCACCTATGAGAGCGATAACTTTTGGTTTCGCGGCTTAGCGGGCGGCTACTATCTGTGGAATGACGAGGCTGACAAGCTGTCCGTTTTTGCCGCATATTCGCCGTGGCATTTTAAACCGGGCGACAGCGACAACAACCAGCTACGCCAGCTAAATAAGCGTAAATCTACGGCGATGGCAGGGCTTTCCTACATTCATAATACCGAATACGGTTTCCTGCGCACTGCGCTGTCGGGTGATGTACTGGATAACAGCAACGGGGTGGTCTGGGATCTGGCGTGGTTGTACCGCTATACCAACGGCGCCCTGACGGTGACGCCGGGGATTGGCGTCGAATGGAGCAGTGATAACCAGAACGAGTACTACTACGGCGTGTCGCGCAGTGAAGCCCGCCGCAGCGGTCTGAACAGTTATGACCCGGATAACGGCTGGAGCCCATACCTGGAGCTGACCGCCAGCTATCAACTGAGCGATAGCTGGAGTGTTTACGGTACCGGTCGCTACACCCACCTGTCTGATGAAATCAAAGACAGTCCGATGGTCGACAGCTCATGGGCTGGCCTGTTATCCACAGGTGTGACTTACCGTTTCTGATTGTGCATTTTAATGGTGCAATCTGTGCATTTAAACAGGGCTAATGGCCCTGTTTTGCTTTAGCCTGGTGCATCACGTTCAGGAGGATGATATGGCAGAAAAAAGTGTACTTTTTGCAGGTGACGTCAGGCTGCCTGCTATCGGTCAGGGCACCTGGTACATGGGCGAAAAAAATAGCCAACGCCAGAAAGAGGTCGATGCACTGCGTGCGGGCATTGATGCGGGTCTTGGCTTGATCGATACCGCCGAGATGTATGCCGACGGCGGGGCCGAAGAGGTAGTCGGCGAAGCCCTGAGGGGCGGACTGCGCGATAAAGTGTACCTGGTTTCCAAAGTTTACCCATGGAATGCAGGAGGTAAAAAAGCCATTGCCGCCTGTGAAGCCAGTCTGCGCCGTCTGCATACCGACTATCTGGATTTATACCTGCTGCACTGGCGGGGAAATTACTCGCTGGCCGAAACCGTTGAGGTGATGGAGACGCTGATAAGCCAGGGTAAAATCCGCCGTTGGGGAGTCTCGAATCTCGACTATAGCGATATGCAGGAGCTGTGGCAGTTGCAGGGTGGCAAGGCCTGTGTCACCGACCAGGTGCTTTATCATCTCGGCTCGCGCGGTATCGAATATGATTTGCTGCCCTGGTGTCAGCAACAAAAGATGCCGGTGATGGCCTACTGCCCGCTGGCGCAGGCCGGGCGTTTACGCGATGGGCTGATGCAGCATCGCGAGGTGCTGGATATTGCGGATGCGCACAATGCGACGGCGGCGCAAATCCTGCTGGCCTGGGTTATCAGCCATAGCGGCGTGATGGCGATCCCGAAGGCGGCAACGGTTGCCCACGCGCAAGAGAATGCGGCGGCGCTGGAGATTACGCTTAGCGTCGAAGAGCTGGCTCTGCTGGATAGCGCGTTTCCGGCACCGGGGCGCAAAACGCCGCTGGATGTAGTGTAACGCGAGAATACCCCCTCTCTGGCAAAGAGAGGGGCTTACTGCTTAACGGCTTACCTTGATCGTCTGCGCGAGGCGAGACGGTTTTTCTTCCGTCGTTTTCTGCGTCTTAGTAGCGCATGCCGATTCCACACAAACAAAGGTTTTGTAACCGTCATCGGGCATATCCGCCATGCTGGCAGAAAGTGCCGGGCCTGGGTTCCAGCCAACCACGTTAAAGTGATGATGATGAATCACTTCGATGCTACGGTTCAGTGCACCATCTTTAATCACGCTGCATGCTTCCGGGTTCAGGTAGACGCGATCGGTTCTGTCCGGGAAGGTCTGCACGCCATCGGTGAGCACATCTTCTTTGGCATCGTTCACTTTATCGATAAAGCGATCGCCAAGGCCGCTGACTTTTACTGCGCTGATATCACCGACATTGAAATAGGTATGCAGAGCGGACAACGTCTCGAACTCGCCGTGAGCTTCCAGCTCGATTTCGCAGGTCTTCGCCAGTTTGAAGCGCGCTAACAGCGTAAAGTCATGCGCCCAGAATTTACGGGACTCATCGCTGCTCTGCAGTTCAAAGGTCAGCACTACGCCATTGTCGTCTTCGTTATGCGCTTTTAAGGTCCACGGCAGATTACGCGCAAAACCATGAGCCGGCAGACCTGGCTGGGCGGCCGGGCCAAACCACGGCCAGCAGATTGGCACGCCGCCACGCAGGGCAACGCCATGTTTGAATGGGGTGTTCGCACTCAGCCACAGTACCTCTTCTTCACCCACTGGTTTCCAGGAGAGCAGATGTGCGCCCTGCAGGGCTACGGAGGCTTTGACTTTCGGGTGATCGACGACGATAACGTCCAGTTCGTCATTCACACGACGGGAGAGAGTAGAGGTAATTTGTTCGACGACCGGGAGAGCAAAAATTGTGTTTATCATGGTGCAATCCTTCGTTAGCGTGACACTAAAAACAAAAAAGGCGACCGAGGTCGCCTTGATAGATCAGTTTCTCACCTCAACTTATTTGGAGATGTGAGCGATCAGGTCCAGAACTTTGTTGGAATAACCGGTTTCGTTGTCGTACCAGGATACCAGTTTCACGAAGTTGTCGTTCAGTGCGATACCTGCTTTAGCATCGAACACGGAAGTGCAAACTTCGCCGTTGAAATCGGTAGATACAACGTCATCTTCGGTGTAACCCAGAACGCCTTTCATTGCGCCTTCAGAAGCCGCTTTGATTGCTTTCTTGATTTCTTCGTAAGACGCTGCTTTTTCCAGACGAACGGTCAGGTCAACAACAGAGACGTTAGGAGTAGGAACACGGAACGCCATGCCGGTCAGTTTACCGTTCAGCTCTGGCAGAACAACGCCTACAGCTTTAGCAGCACCGGTAGAGGACGGGATGATGTTCTGTGCTGCGCCACGACCGCCGCGCCAGTCTTTGTGAGACGGGCCATCAACGGTTTTCTGAGTAGCGGTAGTTGCGTGAACGGTGGTCATCAGGCCTTCAACGATACCGAAGTTGTCGTTGATAACTTTTGCCAGCGGTGCCAAGCAGTTGGTGGTGCAGGATGCGTTGGAAACGATGTCCTGGCCAGCATATTTTTCAAAGTTAGCGCCACGAACAAACATCGGGGTGCTGTCTTTGGAAGGACCAGTCAGAACAACTTTTTTCGCGCCAGCAGTGATGTGCTTACGAGCAGTTTCGTCGGTCAGGAAGATACCGGTAGCTTCAGCAACAACGTCAACGCCAATTTCGTTCCATTTCAGGTTAGCCGGATCTTTCTCAGCAGTAACACGGATGGTTTTGCCGTTAACAACCAGGTTGCCGTCTTTCACTTCAACGGTGCCTTTGAAACGACCGTGAGTGGAGTCATATTTCAGCATGTAAGCCATGTACTCTGCGTCTAACAGATCGTTGATACCAACGATTTCGATGTCAGAACGTTCCTGAGCAGCACGGAAAACAATGCGACCGATACGGCCAAAACCGTTGATACCTACTTTGATAGTCATATATTCCACCAGCTATTTGTTAGTGAATAAAAGGTTGGCTGTAAAATTACAAAAACCTTACGCAGCGTCAAGCGGAATCGTGTCAATCATTGCGACAAATCAATACTCCGCATAACCTTTGTTCGACTGATTCGTCTCACTCTTCCCATGAGCATTCTCCCCAAGTGGGGACGCCGCCCCGAATTTTAAAGGTCATACAGGATAAAAATGTGAACGGTGTCACAATTACCCCTGCGGATTTTCGGCGCGCTTAAGTTTAGAACAAAAGTTCGTACTTCATTGTTAATGTTTTGTTAGAATTGCCGGAGTGTTGTACGAGTTCTAATTGTGAGATGTGAGCATATGACGACGAATTCCTCCCAGGACGACCTGAAAAAAAATCTTACAGAAATGCAGTTCTACGTGACGCAGGATCACGGCACGGAACCGCCCTTCACAGGTCGCTTATTGCACAACAAGCGTGAGGGTGTTTATCACTGCCTGATCTGCGATGCTGCGCTGTTTCAGTCACAAACTAAATTCGACTCGGGCTGCGGCTGGCCCAGCTTCTTTGAGCCTGTCAGTGAAGAAGCGATTCGCTATATCAACGATTACTCGCACGGTATGCAGCGCGTGGAAATCCGCTGTGGCAAATGCGATGCGCATCTGGGCCATGTTTTTCCGGATGGTCCACGACCCACCGGTGAGCGTTACTGTGTGAACTCCGCCGCGCTCAGTTTCTCCGACGACGAAAACGGTGGGCAGATCAAAGGTTAGAGAATCGATTCAGCAATTATTCCACCGGAGCTAATTTACCATGGATCTTGATCAAGTCATTAACAGCATGACGCCAGAAATCTACCAGCGTCTGGTTACGGCGGTTGAATTAGGAAAATGGCCAGACGGCGTGGCGCTGACGCCTGAGCAAAAAGAGAACAGCTTACAGCTGGTTATGCTCTGGCAGGCAAAACATAACACCCAGGCTCAGCATATGACCATCGACACCCAGGGCCAGATGGTGATGAAGACCAAACAGCAGCTGAAAGAAGAGTTCGGGATCGGCAGCAAGCCGATTGCCACCCTCAAAATCCAGTAATTTCTCTTCTGCCCGGCAGACGGCGGCACCCAGGCGTACCGTCGTCTTACTCTCTTTCCATCGTCTTTCGATAGCCTCCTGATTTCCGCTCCCGCTATTGCCTTTCTGAAAATCTGTCTTTCCCTCATTGTGCTTCTTTTTATCTAACTCATTGATTTCTCTTTGCTGCGTAAATACCCCTGCTGATTATCTGTGATCTTGGTTGTGAAATGAAGATTAAAATCTTTTATTTAAAGATTTTGCGTTGACTTCAAAAATGTCAGGTGCCGATAATAGCCTCATCAAATCGCAAGAAAACACTGAGGATTTCACAATGAAAGCACTGGCTCGTTTTGGTAAGGCGTTTGGTGGTTACAAAATGATTGATGTCCCTGAGCCCGAGTGTGGCCCGGATGACGTGGTGATTGAAATCAAAGCCGCGGCTATCTGCGGCGCGGACATGAAGCATTACAAGGTCGACAGCGGATCTGACGTCTTTAACTCTGTGCGTGGACACGAGTTTGCCGGGCGTATCTGCAAAACTGGCAGCAACGTAAAAGACTGGAAGGTCGGTCAGCGCGTCGTGTCTGACAACAGCGGCCATGTTTGCGGTGTGTGTCCTGCCTGTGAACAAGGTGATTTTCTGTGTTGTACAGAAAAAGTGAACCTGGGGCTTGATAACAATACCTGGGGCGGCGGCTTCTCGAAGTACTGCCTGGTGCCAGGTGAAATCCTCAAAATTCATCGCCGCGCTTTATGGGAAATCCCGGAAGGGGTGGAGTACGAAGAGGCTGCGGTGCTGGATCCCATCTGCAATGCCTACAAATCCATTGCGCAACAGTCGAAATTCCTGCCTGGACAGGATGTGGTGGTGATTGGTACCGGGCCACTGGGCCTCTTCTCGGTACAGATGGCTCGCATCATGGGAGCCGTCAATATTGTGGTGGTCGGACTGGACGAAGACGTTGACGTTCGCTTTCCGGTGGCCCGCGAGTTGGGGGCAACGGCGGTGGTGAACGGTTCAAAAGAAAACGTTGTCGCCCGCTGCCAGGAGATTTGCGGCAAGGACAATCTCGGTCTGGTCATTGAGTGCTCCGGCGCCAACATCGCCCTGAAGCAGTCGATTGAAATGCTCCGCCCGAATGGGGAAGTGGTTCGCGTGGGGATGGGCTTCAAGCCTCTTGATTTCTCAATTAACGACATCACCGCCTGGAACAAAAGCATCATCGGCCATATGGCGTATGACTCCGTATCCTGGCGCAACGCTATCCGTCTGCTGGCTTCCGGCGATATCCAGGTGAAACCGATGATCACCCACCGACTTGGCCTTTCCGAGTGGGAAAAAGGGTTCGACGCGATGCTCGATAAAACGGCCATCAAAGTCATCCTGACCTATGACTACGACCACTAATCCTCCGCGGCGTCACCTTTTAAAGGAATTGAAAGATGGAACCATTACAAAGACCCAACTGCGGGGCGAGGTTAGACAGACTTCCCGACAGCCACTGGCATTACACCATGTTTGGTATGGTGGCTTTCGGTTTACTGGTGTGCTGGAGCAATGCGGTGGGAGGGCTAATCCTCGCGCAGCTAAAAGAACTGGGCTGGACGGACAACTCGACGACCGCCACCTTTTCGGCCATTACGACCGCCGGGATGTTTGCCGGTGCATTAGTGGGCGGCATCATCGGCGACAAAATAGGTCGCAAGAAAGCATTTTTGCTCTATGAGGCCATCCATATCGCCTCAATGGTCGTTGGGGCGTTCTCGCCGGACATGACGTTCCTGATTGCCTGTCGCCTGGTGATGGGGTTCGGTCTGGGGGCGCTGCTGGTGACGCTGTTTGCCGGGTTCACCGAATATATGCCGGGCCGAAGCCGGGGAACCTGGTCGAGTCGCGTCTCTTTTATTGGCAACTGGTCGTATCCGCTCTGCTCATTAATCGCGATGGGACTGACGACGCTTGTCAGCGCTGAATGGAACTGGCGGGTGCAGCTTATCATTCCCGGCGTGCTGTCGCTGATTGCCACCGGTTGGGCATGGCGCTGCTTCCCGGAATCCCCACGCTGGCTGGAGTCCAGAGGGCGTTACCAGCAAGCCGAAGCGGTCATGCAGGAGATTGAACGTAAGGTCAGTGCGCAGACCGGGCAGACGCTGAGCCCGGTATCGCCGACCGAAGTGAAAGCACTTCCCAAAACGGTGCCTTACTCTTCACTGCTCAAAGGGGTGCTATTAAAGCGGGTTATCCTCGGATCCTTTGTGCTTATTGCCTTGAACGTTGTGCAGTACACCTTGATTAACTGGCTGCCGACCATTTTTATGAGCCAGGGAATCAACCTTAAAGATTCAATTGTTTTAAACACCATGAGTATGTTTGGCGCGCCGTTCGGCATTTTCATTGCCATGATGGTGATGGATAAAATTCCGCGCAAAACGATGGGCGTCGGACTGCTGCTGCTCATTGCCGCGCTGGGATACGTCTATTCGCTGCAAACCACCATGATGATGATTACCCTGTGCGGCTTTTTTCTGATTACCTTTGTTTATATGTATGTTTGCTACGCCTCGGCGGTGTACGTCCCGGAAATTTGGCCAACCGAAGCCAAATTAAGAGGGTCAGGCCTGGCAAATGCCGTTGGCCGAATAAGTGGTATTGCTGCACCTTATGCCGTTGCCGTTTTATTAAATAATTATGGGGTGACCGGCGTCTTTATTCTTCTCAGCACCGTTGCCGTTATTGTTGCCGCCGCTATTGCGATTATCGGTATCGAAACCAAAGGTGCCTCCGTTGAAAGTATTGGGATGGACGCTGTAACCAATAAATAAAACCCTACAAGGAACGAAAATGAAAAACTCTAAAGCAATATTAAAGATCCCTGGCATCATGAAAATTCTTCCTGCCGATATGCCAGTACCGCAAGATGATGAAGTATTAAGGAAGGTGCGATTTAATCGTCAGTTATGAGAACATAAGGCTTTCTTTGCCATAGATTTTTCACGATGCCCG
>NZ_CBFFRJ010000149.1:0-11570 GCF_965644225.1 Phytobacter sp. V91
CCATAAATTAACCTGCTTTTGATGTTGGATTGAACATATCAAAATCAGGCAATTACACAATTTTATGTACAGGCTCTATATTAACGGCTCGACTGCAAAAACTGTCTTACACGATCGGAATCCGGATTGGTGAAGAACTTCTCCGGCGGCGCTTTTTCAATCAACAGCCCTTTTTCTAAAAACACCACTTCATCAGATACCTGGCGGGCGAAGTCCATCTCATGGGTTACCACCACCATGGTGTAACCTTCGGCGGCGAGATTTTTCATCACCCCGAGGACTTCATTCACCAGCTCCGGGTCCAGCGCTGAGGTTGGCTCATCGAACAGAATCACTTCCGGCGACATCGCCAGCGAGCGGGCAATCGCCACACGCTGTTTCTGCCCACCGGAGAGCGTTATCGGGTAGACGTCGGTCTTGTGGCCCATCCCCACCTTTTCCAGCTGCTGGCGGGCAATCTCATCGGCGGCATCACGCTTCATGCCTTTAACATGCACCAGCGCTTCACTGACGTTGTGCAGTACCGTTAAATGTGGCCACAGATTAAAGCTCTGAAACACCATCCCTACCCGCTCACGCACTTTAGACAGGTCTTTATGCGACATCGCTTTTCCCGTCCCCTCATCCACGCCAATACGTTGCCCGCTAATACGTACTTCACCGCGATCCGGCTGCTCCAGCCAGTTCATGCAGCGCAGAAGGGTTGATTTACCTGAGCCGGACGAGCCCAGGATGCTGACCACCGTGCCCTTTTCCACCGTCAGGTTGATGTCCCGCAGCACTTCAATATTATCAAACTGCTTGGACAGGTTTTTAATACTCACCGCACTTGATTCAGGCATGGGTCATTCCTCGTTTCGCGCCATAGCGACTCAGACGTTTAATCATCAGTTCCAGCAGAATGCTGATGCCCCAGTACAACGCAATCGCGACGATAAAGGCATTAAAGGGAATAAAGTAGGTTGACTGCACGCCATTCGCGGCGGCAGTTATCTCCTGAACAGTAATAATGCACAGGAAAGCCGTGTCTTTCAGGCAAATAATCAACTGGTTGCCCATTAGCGGCAACGCCGAGGAGAATATATTAGGCAGAATGATGCGCTTAAATATTTTATAGCGCGAAAAGCCTTGAGAAACGGCAGCTTCGATATAACCCGCGGAAAATATCCTTCGCTGGCTACGTAATATTTCAAAGAAGTAAGCGCCGTGGTAAATGATTAATGCCAGAAGTCCTGCCGTCCAGGCTTCCATACTGATGCCAATTTGCGGTAATCCGTAATAAAGCAAGTAGGCCAGAATCAAAAAAGGGACGGCGCGCATAAGACTGACAAATGCAATAATTAGCCTGTCAATAATACGATTTTGGTATTCCATCACGTAACACAGGAAAATACCGATAAATAACCCAATGACTGCTGCAATAATAAACAGCTCAAGTGTCGCCAGCAGACCGTTAAAAAAACTTTCGCGCGCTGACCAGATAATGCCCCACTGATTCATAAATCCTCCTGCTCTTACCGCGCCAGGCGCTTCGCTTTGCGTTCCGCCATGCTCTGGAATTTCAGTAGCAGACCAATAATCACGACATACAACAACCCCGCCGCCAGAATAGGCGACAGCGGTTCATAAGTGACTGAAGAGATACGGTTGGTGACGCGCGTCAGATCCACCACGCCAATCACCGCAATCGCCGGACTGCCCTTAATAAGGAATGACATTTCGTTAACCAGCGCAGGCAGGCTTTCTATCCACATCTGCGGCAGCATGATGTAACGAAAATAGGTCCAGCGCCGCATGCCGACGGATTCCGCGGCTTCCCGCTGTTCACGAGGAAAATTACGAAAGGCGTTGCGCCAGATTTCGGCGTTAAATGCCGAGGTGTTTAACGTCAGCGCCACAATCGCCGCCAGCGTTTTATCCATATTGATGCCGAGGGTCGGCAGGGACAAAAAGAGGAACAGCACCAGCGTCACCAGCGGTGTCGCGCGTGCCAGACTAATGTAGACCACCAGAATCTGATCGACGACAGGGATTTTCATCATACGGATGAACGCAATCACCAGGCCGATCACCACCCCGAACGCGATAGCCACGCCCGAGATCCAGAGGGTCGTCCATGCGCCTTCAATCAGTAACTGCCAGGCCATAGAATCCATAGGCCCTCCTTTCTTTAACAGGCGGCGGTTGCCCGCCGCATTGATCTTAGAAACCCGCTAACTTATGGAACTGTTCAGCATTGGTGATAGGCTCTTTCGGCATATCATAGGTTTCACCGAACCATTTTTTCTGCAACTCAGCCAGCTTGCCGGTTTCGGTCATGTGATTCATAAATTTGGTCATGTAGGCCAGTAATTCCGGGGAGTTCTTCGGAATTGGCCAGGCCATATAACCCGGGCCGGATACCGCCAGACCTTTGGCAAAGACTTTCGGTTTCGCTTTCACCAGGTCGTTTACTGAGATAACCACGTTGATAACGTAATCCACGCGTTTGTTGGCAAGGTCGGCATAGGCTTCCGGGTAAGACTGGTACTCCACAACCGGGCCGAGTTTGCCGCCGGTTTTCTCCAGCATCGCCTTCAGCTCAGGCAGACGCGCCAGCAATGCGCTGCCCGCCTGGACACCCACTTTTTTGCCACTGAGGTCAGCAATGGTATTTAAGGTTTTATCATCTGCGCGTTTCACAAAATAATGCTGAGCAGAAGCCCATGGCGGGGTGAAATTAAAAACGTTAAGGCGTTCGTCAGTAATAACCGCCCCGGTTAAAGCCATGTCATATTGACCGGTGGAAACGGAAGCCAGCAACCCGGTCCAGGGTAAAATACTTTGCGTGATATTAAATTTCGCGTATTTACGAAACTCATCCAGCATATCTTTGTTAAAACCATCGGTCTGACCGTTAGTCATAAAGTTAAATGGCGCATAATCATCTTCCGTCGCGACTTTCATCGTGCCGGTTTTTTCGATTTCGGGTAAATCCGCTGCGACTGCGTGTAAAGAAAAAGCCAAAGATAACATGGCTGCAAGACAATATTTGCCGAATACTTTTTTCATCTCTCTACCCTTAATTAAATAGGCCAGGCCGATTCATTCCAGTGGTACTGGAACCGTTGCAAAAAATATGCCGAAAGCGTTTCTCGTCATCTGCGTTGTGATTGCGTTTTTACAATAGGGAGGCTTTTTACTTTCTGAATAGAGCCAGATTTCGCCAATGTCTGTGTCAGATGTGCCAGAGCTGGTATGGAATTTGCTCAATCCTGAACATGATATTTCTCCGGGGAGAGCAAGATGATTCGTCACCTGATGCATGTCAATTTCGACGGCCAGCGTGGGTTACAGGAACAGGTTCGGGAATCGCTGATTAACGCCATTCTGAGCGGCATTTTCCCGGCGCAAAACCCACTGCCCTCCTGCCGACAGCTGGCGGGCCAGCTCAATGTTTCACGTAATACCACGGCGCTGGTGTTTGAAAGTCTGGTCAACGAAGGTTATCTGGTCAGCCGCCCCCGTAGCGGCTATTACCTGCACCCGGATTACTACAATGCCGGGCAAAATGTGTCCCAGAGTGCACCCGAATGCGAGAGTGCTGCACCACGATGGGGCAACCGCCTGCAAATCACCCCCAGCCAGCAGGAATCTATCCTCAAACCGGCCGGGTGGATGCACTACCGCTACCCCTTTATCTATGGTCAGCCCGATACCCAGCAATTTCCGCTGGCCACCTGGCGCGCAGCGGCAAACTGGCTGCACGGCGGCGTTCGCGATCCGGCCTGGGTTATCGACCATATCGATCAGGATGTCCCGATGCTGATTGAGCAGATCCGCACCCGCGTACTGCCCAAACGCGGTATCGTGGCTGCACCGGATGAAATCCTCATCACCCTGGGTTCACAAAACGCCCTCTATTTATTGACCCGTTTATTAATGTCACGTCAGACCCGCGTTGCGGTGGAGAATCCCGGCTTTCGTGAGGCGATTAATACATTCCTGCTCAGTGAGCCGCAAATTGTGCCCCACCCGGTAGATGAAGAGGGCATTGTGCTCGGAGAAACTCCCTGTGATTACTACTATGTGACGCCGGGACATCAGGTGCCGACGGGCGTCACTATGAGCAAAGCGCGGCGGGTGCAGCTGCTGGATTATGCCGCCCGCCATGATGCGGTGATTATTGAAGATGATTACGACTCGGAGAGTAATTTCACCCAAAATCCGCTGCCAGCGCTGAAAGCGAGCGACAAAAGCGGGCGCGTGATTTACGTCAGCAGCCTGTCTAAAGCCTTGTCACCCGGTCTGCGGTTGGGCTATATGGTGGCCGCCCCGGAAATTATTGATGAAGCCCGCGCCCTGCGCCGTCTGGTCTATCGTCATCCACCCACCAACATTCAGTACCAGATGGCGCATTTTCTGGCCCAGGGCCATTACGAAACGCATTTGCGCCGCTACCACGATGATTCCGCACGGCGTTGGGACCGCCTGCACGATGCGCTACGGACCTTTTTACCCGAGTGCAAAACCTTTGGCGGCAGCGAGCATGCCAACGCGTTTTGGCTGAGTACGCCTGAGCACATCAGCACGCAACAACTGACCTGGCGTGCGGCCCATGCTGGAGTATTGATTGAGCCGGGCGCGCGACATTTTCTCGACGGCGCACCGCCGGATAATTTCTTCCGCATGGGCTTTCATGCCATCAATCCGGATGCCATTGTGCCTGGCGTGGAGGTGCTGCGCGGTCAGCTAGCGCAGCTCAGCTAACCTTCAGGTCATAGCGCAAAGGCATGCCTTTACCCTAAATAATTCGAGTTGCATGAAGGCGGCAAGCGCATGCATCCCCTGGAACATAGATAACTATGTGACTGGGGTAAATAAGCGCAGCCAACAAAGAGGCAGCTTGAAGTATGACGGGTATATACTTATCGGAACCTCACAAGGTAAGGATAAGTCCCTATGCCGCTGCCCGATTTTCACGTTTCAGCCCCCTTCACGCTGGGCATTGAACTGGAGTTACAGGTGGTCAATCCACCGGAGTATGACCTGAGCCAGGACTCGTCAGCGCTGATTGACGCCGTGAAATCTCAGGTGCAAGCCGGAGAGATTAAGCACGACATCACCGAGAGCATGCTGGAGATCGCCACCGGCATCTGTAGGGACATCGACCAGGCCGCACATCAGCTTTCCGCCATGCAGCAGATAATTTTACAGGCAGCGAACACCTGCCATGTCGGCATTTGCGGCGGCGGCACGCATCCTTTCCAGAACTGGCAGCGTCAGGAAATCAGCAACGATGAACGCTACCACCGCACGCTGGAGACGTTTGGTTATCTGATGCAACAAGCGACAGTATTTGGTCAGCATGTACATGTGGGCTGCCCTGATGGCGATGACGCCATCTATCTGCTACATGGGCTGTCGCGTTTTGTTCCGCACTTTATTGCCCTCAGTGCCGCGTCGCCCTATATGCAGCGAACCGATACCCGCTTTGCCTCATCGCGCCTGAATATCTTTTCCGCATTCCCGGACAACGGCCCGATGCCCTGGGTCAGCAACTGGCAGGAATTCACTGGGCTGTTTCGCCTTCTGAGTACCACCCGCATGGTTGAAAGCATCAAAGATTTGCACTGGGATATTCGTCCCAGCCCCCACTTTGGCACCGTGGAAGTGCGGGTCATGGATACTCCGCTGACGTTGTCCCATGCGATCGATATGGCCGGTTTTATCCAGGCTATTGCCCACTGGTTGCTGGCCGAACGCCCTTTTAAACATCAGGCCAGCGACTATCTGCTGTACAAGTTCAATCGCTTTCAGGCCTGTCGCTTTGGCCTTGAGGGCATCATTACCAATGTGCACACCGGCGAGCAGAGCACAATTGCCGATGATATTGAACGCATGCTGGAGAAAGTCGCGCCATGGGGTGAAAAATTGAACGCCGGCAGCGCCATCAGCGAACTGGGGCGTTTTGTGAAGCGGGGAAAAAGCGAAGCACAGCTGATGCGGGATTTTGTCGCCGACGGCGGGTCGTTGACAGGACTGGTGCAAAAACATACTGAAATATGGGCCGCTGGCCAGTAGCACGCAGGAAGATTGCACCACCGTGCGCTTTGCTGGACAATACCGTTTTTAACAAGCGATTAACTGGTATGAAGCATCCTCTGGAAACCTTAGTGACGGCAGCAGGCATTCTGCTGATGGCATTCATCTCTGTGTTGCTGCTCCCGGCCCCTTCTCCTGGGCTTTTGCGCGCACAACACATCATGGACATCTTTCACTTACAGGACTTAAACCAGCTTTATACCGTCTTGTTTTGTCTGTGGTTTCTGTTGCTTGGCACGCTTGAATTCTACCTCTTACGCTTTATCTGGCGACGCTGGTTCTCGCTGGCGTAAGCCGGTGAAATCCCGCAACCCGTGCACCAGCGCCTCGACCCAGGCGGCATAATCATGCCCGCTCGACCAGGGGTGAAAACGGGTGGAATAGCCTTTTTCACGCAGCATCCGGTCAAACTCAACGCTGTTGCGATAAATACCGCCATCGGCGCCCTGGGTTTCAAAGCGCCCGGCCTGGATCCAGAAACGTAACGGGTAACGGGGTGACTGAGCATACTGCCGGGTTAACCAGCCCGCCGGCTCGTCTTTTGGCGACCACCAGTACGAACCCGACAAACTCAAAACATTGCCAAACAGGCGCGGATAGCGAAGCGCCACCCAGGATGACGCCAGCCCACCGTAGCTGGCTCCGGCCAGAATCGCCTTATTTCTTTGCACTGTGATGCCCTGCTGACGCAGCCAGGGAAGAAGATCATGCGCCATAAAATCGGCAAAGACGGGATTTGGCGGCAGCTCTTTTGCACGGCGGGCATGATCAAGGCTGTCAATAAAAACGATATTCACCGGGGGTAACTGATGGCGTGCTATCAGGCCATCCAGCACGTTGGCGGTGTGATAATCCCCCTGCCAGATTTGTCCGTCAAACAAAAACAGGGTCCAGCGCGCAGGCTGGGCCGTGCGCGGACGATAAATCATGATCTCCCGGCTGTTGCCAAGACGTTCGCTGTACAGGGAATGGCGGGTGAGCGTACCGTGACGAACCGGTTGGGCCATCGCAGCGGTGGAAAAATAGCGGGCGGGGCTTAAATCAAGCAGCGAGGAGCGATTCCAGCGGTCAGCCCAACTGCTGCTCATGGTCAGAGCATTAAGGGGATCGGCCTGGGCGCTCACCAGAATGGCGCGTCGCTGCTCCCGTGGCGAACCATCGATTTTTGGCACATCCGGCGCGAGCTTATATTGCATGCGAGTGTCCGCCGGGACGACGTAACTACGAAACCAGACATCCGAACCGGCAAGTCTGAACATGGGATCGTGATCGCCTGCCGGAGAACCGAGAATAAAGACGTTGCTCCGTGCGCCGCGCCAGAGGAAGGTCACCCGCTTGTGGGTCGCATCCACCGGCTCTATGAGCGGCGAGCCATGTTGCTGGCGCAGCGCCCAGAATGCCTCGGTGGTGCCGCCTGCCGCTAACTCTTTGGCAAGCCGCTGCAGTGTGGGGCTGACGGGATCGAGAACCAGAGCGCGGGACAGCGGCTCCGTTTCTTTCATCCGCCAGCTAAAGGACCAGCGCGCGCCCTCATTGCCATGCAGCACCAGTGAAGAGGGTTGCTTTACCGGCAGCGAGAAAAACAGTGATTGCTCACCATCAACGGGGCCCCCTTCCAGTAACGCGCGCAGGCGACGATTTTGCCCATCCAGCAGGTGCGCATCGGTCACCCCTTTCAGGGTGGCCGCGACATAGTTTTCACTGAGCAGGGGAAGCTGAAAACAGACCTCGCCGCTGGCGTCAAATTTTCCCTGCTGTTCGCCCTGCACCGACGAAGACGCACAGGGTGCGGCCATCGCTGACATCGCGCTCAACCCGACCAGTAACCCACCCCATGCCATCTTCATCTGTTTTTCATCCGTTGCAAAATTATCGTCAACGCTAATGCAAATGATAATAATTTACAATAATATTACCGCCGTTAATGGGTACCCCCGTAGCGTCCGGTATGTGTTGGGGAGTACAGATGGCAAGAAAAACAACAGTGGAAATATAAAAATAATGTTTAAAAAGAACAAAATAATGCAGCTCTGGCTGCTGAGTCTGGCCGTTACAGGGGCAAGTGCTCCTGCAACGGCGAAAACAGGCGGTGAAGAAACTTTAATCGTGACGGCGGGCGCTGCGGAAGATCTTACCGCGCCGTTGAAAGGCATCGTCGCCACCAAAACGCTGTCGGCAACCAAGACCTCTGCGGAGCTGGTGAAGACGCCGCAATCCGTTTCGGTGGTCACCCGTGACCAGATGAAAGCCCTGGATGCGACCTCTGTTTCCCAGGCGCTGCGCTACAGCGCCGGTGCGTTTACCGAATACCGGGGTTCGTCTAACCGTAACGATGAAGTCTTTGTCCGTGGCTTCAGCTACGTGCCGAAATTCCTAGACGGACTGAGCTTTGGCGCGACGGCATCGTCCCAGACCGGCACCGTCGACCCCTGGTTGCTTGAACGAGTGGAACTGGTGCGCGGCCCGGCTTCAGTGCTCTTTGGTCAGGTCAACCCTGGCGGCCTTATCAGCATGACCAGCAAACGCCCAACCAGCGACGCTATCCATAATGTTCAGTTCCGCACCGGCAACAACAACCTTGCGGAAGGGGCATTTGATTTTGGCGGCAAACTCAGTGACGACGGGCGCGTACTGTATCGCCTGAACGGTATTGCCCGCACGCAGGATAACCAGATTGCGGATTACAAAGAGACCCGCATGGCGATTGCGCCAGCCATTACCTGGTATCCTAACGATCAGACCCGCTTTACGCTGCTGACCAGCTACCAGAAAGATCCTGACGCGGGCTACCGCAACTTCCTGCCTTATTACGGCACGGTGGTGAGCGCGAACGGCCAGTATCTGCCATGGAAGATGAACGTCAGTGATCCAAACTACGATCAGTCATGGCGTGAACAGACCATGATTGGCTATGAGTTCGAACACCAGTTAAACGATCTCTTCACCTTCCGTCAGAATGCCCGCTACGCCACCATCAAGCAGAAATATCGCTATCTGGTATACGCCAACAGCGCGGCAAACAGCACCACTCTTACCCGTCGCGCCCAGCATGAAGAGCGCACCACCAACGAGTTCGGGCTGGATAACCAGCTTGAGGCGCAGTTTGCCACCAATGATGTGAACCATACTGTTCTCGGCGGGTTTGACTACAAGCAGAGTAAAGACAAACAGCTGCTGCAGCGCGGCGCAGGCTCTGAGTACGATTTCGACTGGACGAACCCAACCTATGGGGTGAATGTCGATGAAAGTACCTTCTCAACCCTCACCAATGAGCAGCAAAATCTGGATCAGATGGGCCTCTATTTGCAGGATCAGATGAGCTGGAATAACTGGGAGCTGCTGCTGTCCGGTCGTTATGACTGGTCTGAAGTTCGCACCACTGACTTTACCGCCTCTGGCGCGACCACTCAGCAAAACGACGGCAAGTTCACCTGGCGCACCGGGTTGCTGTATGCCTTTGATTCCGGCCTGTCGCCATACATCAGCTACAGCACGTCGTTTGAACCAAACCTGCAAACCAACCGTGCACCAGGCGTAGCGCCTTTTGCCCCAACGACCGGCAAGCAGACCGAAGTGGGCGTCAAGTATCAGCCAGTGGAAAACACGCTGATGTCACTGGCGGCGTACGATCTGCGCCAGAACAACGTCCCGACCTACAACAGCACCGAGGGCTGGTTTGAAAACGCGGGCGCTATCCGCTCAAAAGGGGTAGAAGCAGAGCTGCACTCCACGCTGTGGGATAGCTGGAACATTATCGCGTCGTATACTTACACTGATGCAGAAGTCACCAGCACCACGGTGGCAGGCGTTCAGGGTAAAACCCCGCAGCGTGTTCCTGAACATATGGCCTCCGCGTTCACCAGCTATACCCTTACGTCAGGTCCGCTTAAGAGCCTGACCGCAGGTGTTGGTATGCGCTATATCGGCACCAGCTATGGCGACGCGAAGAACACCTTCAAGGTGGCAGCAGTGGATCTGTATGACGCCATGCTGGGCTACGATCTGGGTGAACTGAACGGCAACCTGAAAGGGGCGACGGTACAGTTCAACGTCAACAACATCGCCAATACCAAATATGTTGCCTCGTGCGCCAGCGACACCGCCTGCTTCTATGGCGTGGGCCGCACCATGACTGCAACCGTCAATTATTCCTGGTAAGAAAGCAAAAAGAAAACCGGCTTATCACTCGCCGGTTTCATTGCCATCTCCACGGGCGTTAATGCGTCCGTGGATGATTCTCTTTACGGTACGCGCCGGGCGGCTGATTAAAGGTTCGGGTAAAGATCCGCGTAAAAGTCTGCTGGGAATAGAAGCCATACTTCAGGCAGATATCGTAGACTTTCTGGTCAGTATTCAATAAATCCCGCGCCGCCATCGCTAACTTACGCTCGCGAATATAACGCCCCAGACTCTCCCCTTTGTACTGTAAAAACAGCCGTTGCAGATGCCATTTTGAATAGCCCGCATGGCGGGCAATATCGTCAATACGTAATGGCTGATGCAAGTTATCGTCAATCCACCCAACGATGGTGTCGATGACCTGAGCGGAAATCGTCATGTTACCCTCCTCGGCGCTCTGCATAATGAACCGTTATTCCCACCAGGCCTGGAACCCCTGGGTGTTGTCTGCTGCCAGAACCGGCTCGCCCAGTCTGGGGGTCAACAAGCGATACCCTTTGCCCTGGCTTGCTGCCGCCAGGCGCTTGTAGGGATCGTTCCAGGTGTGTTTGGCAAGCACGAAGCGTCCGGCGTGGCCCGGCAAAATGGCCTGGGCATTAAGATCCAACGCGGCCTGGGCCGTTTCCTCTGGCATCATGTGGATGTACTTCCAGTCCTCGTCGTACTGACCGTTCTCCAGAATGGCTAAATCGACCTTGCCAAACTGTTCGCCAATCGCCCTGAAATGCGGTCCATAGCCGGTATCGCCGCTGTAATACAGTTTGCGACCGCCGGCCACGAACATAAAACTCGCCCACAGGGTTTGATTACGCTTCAGGCCACGTCCTGAGAAGTGCCGCGCCGGGAGCACATGCACATCAAATCCGTCACTGACGGTGATTTTCTGTTGCCAGTCGGCTTCCTGAATAATGTCCGGATTCATACCCCAGTAACGCAGATGCGATCCCACGCCCAGCGGCGTGATCACCCGTTTAATTTTCGGCATCATCGCTTTGATGGTGGCGTAATCGAGGTGGTCATAATGGTCGTGAGAGATAATCAGCAGATCGATCTCCGGCATCGTTTCTGCCGTCCAGGGGTAATCACCCGCAAAGGCTTTATTCAGAAATGAGAAGGGTGCCGCATAGTTACTCAGTACCGGATCGATCAGAATGCGAATGCCGGCCAGCTGCAGATACCAGGAAGAGTGCCCCAGCCACACCAGGGTATCCTCGGTAAGCGGCAGGTTCGCAAGGGAAGGTGCGATTTAATCGGTGGGGTTCAGTGGAGTCCTTATCTGTATTAGCCTTACCTTAGCTGAGCTGTAT
>NZ_CBFFRJ010000150.1:0-11518 GCF_965644225.1 Phytobacter sp. V91
GTAGCAGTGTACCCGCCTGGTGGCGGGTAACTGAAGTGACTTTAAACATACAAGGGTTAGGGTGAGGGGAAACATACGGCTGTAGTGGTTATCCCGTTCACTTTATGTTCCGTGCTTCTCTGTCGCGAGCGGACCGGTGAACGTGCCAGGGCGGTTCAAGCGCCACCGCCCTGGCGACCCGGGCTCTGGCTAAGAAAATCGCCGCTGGCGCGGTCCACTCAGCCCATTCCTTCAGGCTTATCGGGGACGGGCGAAGGTAACGTCCTGTAAAGTCGCCCTCGCCGCGCGTCCATGCGCGGCGCCCCGGCCTTACGGATACGCTTCGTCGATTTTCAGCCGGTTAAGGTCATCGCTGTTGCTATTTTATTCTCATAACGGCATGTTTTCGCTGAAAAACATGATATTAGTGGGGATCCCTCAATCCACAGGGTGAGGGTCTACAGCCTGCGCAAAAGCTTCACCGGATTCCCCGCATACACCCCTTTCTCGGTAATTGATTTTGTCACCACGCTCCCGGCGCCAATCACGACGCCATCGGCAATGCTCACCGCCAGAATGGTCGCGCCGCTGCCAATCGACACATCGTTACCCACCACAATTCGCCCCCAGCTTTCCCGGTCGGGGTTGGGTTTGCCCTCGCGAAACATATCATTGGCAAACATCACTCCATGGCCGATAAAGCAGTTTTCGCCAATCGTCACATACTCACAGATAAAAGTGTGAGACTGAATTTTACTGCCCTTGCCAATACGCGTATGCCCCTGAATTTCCACAAACGGGCCGACAAAAACATCATCTTCAAGCTCACAGTCATACAGATTCACCGGGGTGTAAATCCGCACATTTTCACCCTGCGCCACATTGCGGATCGCCGCCTGTCGAATATCCATAGTCATCCTGCTTCCTTAGATCGATTTGCCCAGAATATGCAGCGTGCTCTGCTGCGAGGGAGTGCTGAAAACCGTATCCTGGAGATGTTCCAGACCCTGGCGTTCGTAAAAGCGACGGGCCTGGTGGTTAGCTTCCAGCACTTCCAGCCAGAAAAAGCGTTCTCCGCGCGCTCTGGCTCGGTGGATGACATCATTAATCATCTGCTCGCCATAGCCTTTGCCAGTTGTCTGCGGCAGAAGGTAGAGCTTGTGCAGCAACGTCCCGGCAGGCCCTCCGGCGGTGACCTGCTGATGCCAGCTGAATTTAGCAAAGCCAACGGGGCCGGAGTCGTCACTGGCAATCAGCCAGCAGCAGCTGTCGTCCTGCAGACTTTGCTGTAGCGCAGACACGGAATATTCCTGTTCGAGAAAATTCGCCAGCTCGTCTTTTTCCTGCCACAAATGGGCGAAATGATGGTGATAGCTGGTACAGCCCATAGTGTGCAGCAGTGGGGCATCGCTGATCTGTGCCCTGTTGATGGTAAGCATAATGCTTTTGCTCCTTGTGCCGGTGTCCCTGAGGCGGCTATGTCATCATGGACCGGCACAAAATATAAGCAAATAATCTAGATCTGGATCACATTTTTACGTTATACAGAAAGCTCGCCACTGAGAATGAGGTGCCGGTATGACCATGCCATCGCTTACTGTTCGCCCGCGCGTTGAGTTTATCTCAATCGTTCTTCAGACCGTGCTGAATCTGGGCCTGCTGAGCCTGGGGCTGATTCTGGTCGTTTTTCTTGGCAAAGAGACGCTGCATCTGGCGGATGTGCTTTTTGCCCCCGAACAAACCAGCAAGTATGCGCTGGTGGAAGGACTGGTGGTCTATTTTCTCTACTTTGAATTTATCGCCCTGATCGTGAAGTACTTTCAGTCCGGTTTTCACTTTCCGCTACGCTACTTTATCTACATTGGGATCACGGCCATTGTGCGTCTGATCATCGTCGATCATAAAGCGCCGATGGACGTGCTGATCTACTCCGGGGCGATCCTGCTGCTGGTGATCACCCTGTGGTTATGTAACTCCAGGCGGCTGAAACGCGAATAAAAAAAGGCGCTCGAAAGAGCGCCGAAACAGGTAATAACAGTCACAAGTTAGGGTCAATATTCCAATGAGGACTACAGTGGCAGTAACGATGAAACTTAACCTTTTACCCCGCCCGCGGTCAGGCCGTTAACCAGCCAGCGCTGGGCGAGCAGGAAGACGGTAGTAATCGGGATGGCTGACAGCACCGCCGCTGCGGCGAAATCTCCCCACAGGTAGTTTTGCGGGTTGAGGTATTGCTGCATGCCCACCGCCAGGGTGTAGCTGTTCACATCGCGCAGCAACAGCGAGGCGACGGGTACTTCGGTAATTGCGGCAATAAACGACAGAATAAATACCACCGCCAGAATAGGCACTGACAGCGGCAGCAGCACCAGGCGGAAGGCCTGCCACGGGGTTGCGCCATCCAGCGCCGCGGCTTCTTCCAGTGAATTATCAATGGTTTCGAAATAGCCTTTTATCGTCCAGACATGCAGGGCGATCCCCCCCATATAGGCAAAGATCACCCCGCCGTGGGTGTTGAGGCCAATAAACGGAATGTACTGACCAAGGCGGTCAAACAGGGCGTACAGTGCGACCAGCGACAGAACCGCCGGGAACATCTGGAAAATCAACATGCCTTTAAGCAGCGTCGCTTTGCCGGGAAAACGCATACGGGCAAAGGCGTAGGCGCAGGTGGTGGAAAGCGCCACCACGCCCAGGGCGGTGATCGCGGCAATCTTAATGGAGTTCCACAGCCACAACATGACCGGGAACGGCGGCGGCGTAATGCGTCCGTCGGCGTGCTCGACGCTAAAGCCCAGCGCCAGCTTCCAGTGCTCCCAGGAGATGGTCTCCGGGATCAGGCTGCCGGTGGCGAAGTTCCCTTCTCGCAGGGAGATGGCGACAACCATCAGCAGGGGGAACATGATGGCGGCGATAAACGCCAGCAGCAGCACGTGGGTTATCAGTAATCTTAATTTTTGCGATTTTGCCTGGACCATAGCCATAATCACCGCGCTCCTTAGTCAAATTTCATTCGTGTGGCTTTCAGGTTAATGACGGCCAGCGCGCCGACCAGCAGGAAGATCAGGGTGGCAATGGCGGCGGCGAGACCAAAGTCCTGGCCGCCGCCGCCTTCAAAGGCGATACGCCAGGTGTAGCTGACCAGCAGATCGGTGTAACCGGCAGGCGTGGTCGTGCCTATGCGATCAGGCCCGCCGTTGGTCAACAGCTGAATCAACACGAAATTGTTAAAGTTAAAGGCGAAGCTGGCGATCATCAGCGGCGTCAACGGCTTAATCAGCAGCGGGAAGGTGATGCGGAAAAAGTTCTGCAATGGGCTGGCGCCATCCATTGCCGAGGCTTCGTATAAGTCGTCCGGAATGGCTTTCAGCAGCCCCATGCACAGGATCATCATGTACGGATAACCCAGCCAGGTGTTGACGATAATGATCATTGAACGCGCGGTTAGCGGATCGCTGAACCAGGCCGGTTTGATCCCAAACAGCGCACTCAGCAGCATGTTGATCTCGCCAAAGCTCTGGTTGAATAAGCCCTTGAAGATAAGGATCGAGATAAACGACGGCACCGCGTAGGGCAGGATCAGCAGCACACGGTAAAGGGCTTTGCCTTTCAGCGCTTCCCACTGGACCAGGCAGGCCAGCACCATGCCGACAGCGACGGTGAGTACCACGGTCAGCAGTGAGAAGAGTATTGTCCAGACGAAAATGGCGAAGAACGGCTTCTGGATCCCTTCATCGGTAAAGACGCGGGTGAAGTTATCCCAGCCAATGGTGACGGTATAGCCTGGACTGAGTTTTTCATCGCCCCAGCTGCTATCGGCATTGACGGCCTGATAAAAGCCGAGACTGTTATTCGGGCGATATTTCACCCCGCTTTGATTGTTGGTGAGGGTGCCATCGTCCGCCAGCGTATACAGCGGCGTGGTGCCGGAGAACTGGCGCAGGGAGCTCATCACCACATGACTGTTATCGGGCAGCACCGCGGTGAGCTGGTTTAACGCCGCCCGGTTCTGGGTAACATCACGCAGCGTTCCGCGCTCGCCCGCAGGCAGAGCGTCTGTTTGCGCTAAGGTGATCTTTTGTTCGCCGCCGAGTTTAAAGGCGTCTGAGAGATAATTTTTACCGCTTTCCCCGTCGGTCAGCCCCAGACGCCAGCCGCCTTCGGCCTGGAACAGCGCGAAGTTATAGCTTTTGCCTGCCTGGTAAGAACGGTCCATCAGCACCTGCTGAGCGCGCTCCTGGGTGAGCTGGTGGGTGCTGCTGTAGTTGGTGAAGGCGATGGCGATGGTACAAATCAGCGGGAACAGAACAAAGAGTCCCATTCCGGCGATGCCCGGGTAGACATAGCGCCAGGCGTAGGCTTTACGGTTGGCGAAAATATACAGGCCAACAGAGCTTAAAATCAGCGTCGTGATGGCAAACAGATATTCCCCTTGTGCGTACATTAAAACTACAAGGTATCCCACCAGTAAACCCAGCAGACCCATCACTGACCATTTCAGCGTGTCTCTTTGCCACCAGTGCTTCTTTTTAATGACATCCATGGGGTCATTTCCTCTACAGCGTTTGAGCTTTTCTCCCTCTCCTGGAGGAGAGGGCCGGGGTGAGGGCGTGTGGATATAGAAACCCTCACCCTAACCCTCCCCCAAAGGGAGAGGGAATTACTTCATTGCATTACTTCGTAATACGGCCCTGGGCGTCTTTCAGCGCGGCATCGACGGTCTGACGACCACTCACGGCGTTAATCACCGCAGTACGGGTGGCGTACCAGAAGGCAGCCATCTGCGGGATATTGGGCATGATTTCGCCTTTCTGGGCGTTATCCATGGTGGCTGCAATGCGTGGGTCTTTGGCTAACGTATCCTGGAAGGATTTCAGCGCCACCGCGCCGAGCGGCCTGTCCTTGTTCATTTCATCCAGACCCTGGTCGGTCAGCAGATAGTTTTCGAGGAACTCTTTCGCCAGCTCTTTGTTCGGGCTGGCCGCGTTGATACCGGCACTCAGCACGCCGACGAAGGGTTTCGAAGGTTTGCCTTTAAAGGTTGGCAGTGAGGCCACGCCGTAATTGATTTTGCTCTTATCAATGTTGGCCCATGCCCACGGCCCGTTGATGGTCAGGGCGGTTTCGCCTTTATTAAATGCAGCCTCAGCGATGGAGTAATCGGTGTCCGCATTCATGTGTTTGTCTTTAATCAGCTTAACCAGGAAGCCGAGTCCCGCTTTGGCGCCTGCGCTATCGACGCCAACGTCTTTCACGTCGTATTTGCCGTCGGCATATTTGAACGCGTAGCCACCGTCAGCGGCAATCAGCGGCCAGGTGAAGTACGGCTCTTGCAGGTTGAACATCAGCGCGCTCTTAGCTTTCGCTTTCAGCGCTTTATCCAGCGCCGGGATCTCTTCCCAAGTTTTCGGCTGGTTGGGTACGAGGTCTTTGTTGTAAATCAGCGAGAGGGATTCGACGGCGACCGGGTAGGCGATAAGTTTGCCGTTGTAACGCACTGCATCCCAGGTGAACGGGAACAATTTATCCTGGAAGGCTTTATCCGGCGCCACTTCTGCCAGCAGTCCTGACTGCGCGTAGCCGCCAAAACGGTCATGCGCCCAGAAGATAATGTCCGGGCCATCGCCAGTGGCGGCGACCTGCGGGAACTTCTCTTCCAGCTTGTCCGGGTGTTCAACGGTGACTTTAATACCGGTGTCTTTCTCGAATTTTTTACCCACCTCGGCCAGGCCGTTATAGCCTTTGTCGCCGTTGATCCAGATGACCAGCTTACCTTCTTCAATCTTTGCAAGAGCTGAAGCGGAGAACATCATCGTCGTCAGTGCAGACAATGCGAGGATGCGTGCGCCTGTTTTGAATTTCATATATCCCGTCCTTTAGGTGATGTGCTCGTGGATATGCAGAGTGGTTTGACGCCAGTCAGTCTCCTTTTTTAGCAAGCGCTTCTCATCCTCCTTACCCCTACGCCCCAGGGTTGAATTGTGTGATCCTTGTTACATAAACTTTCTTTATGTGTGTCTGCGCACATAAAAATGCCGCGTTTTTTGCAATCTGCATCACGAAAATAGCCTCAGCCCGCGAACGCCCTGCTCAGACTCGTCCCTCTCATCCTCCCGTCTCCTCCCCCATAAAAAAGCCAGGGGGTGGAGGATTTACCCCGTGTATGGATGCTCCATAGTCAGGTCAATCTTGAATGTGTCCATTAGTGACAGGTTGTAACGAAGGGAGAAGGCATGGCGAACGTACAGCTGCGTAATGTAACGAAAGCCTGGGGCGACGTTGTTGTCTCAAAAGAGATAGATCTCGACATCCACGAAGGTGAGTTCGTGGTGTTTGTCGGGCCTTCTGGCTGCGGTAAGTCAACGCTGCTGCGCATGATTGCCGGTCTGGAAACCATCACCAGCGGCGATCTCTTTATTGGTGATGTGCGCATGAACGATGTGCCGCCCGCCGAACGCGGCGTGGGGATGGTCTTTCAGTCTTACGCGCTCTATCCGCACCTTTCGGTGGCGGAAAACATGTCGTTTGGCCTGAAGCTGGCCGGTGCCAAAAAAGAGGTGATCCAGCAAAAGGTGACCCTGGTGGCTGAAGTGCTGCAACTGGCGCATCTGCTGGATCGTAAACCGAAAGCGCTCTCCGGCGGGCAGCGTCAACGCGTGGCGATTGGCCGTACGCTGGTGGCTGAACCCCGCGTCTTCCTGCTTGATGAACCCCTTTCGAACCTGGATGCGGCACTGCGCGTCCAGATGCGCATTGAGATTTCCCGTCTGCATAAGCGGCTGGGGCGCACGATGATCTACGTCACCCACGATCAGGTTGAAGCCATGACCCTGGCCGACAAAATCGTGGTGCTGGATGCCGGACGCGTGGCGCAAGTCGGTAAGCCGCTTGAGCTGTACCACTACCCCGCTGACCGCTTTGTGGCCGGGTTTATCGGCTCGCCCAAAATGAACTTCCTGCCAGTGAAAGTCACCGCCACGGCCATTGAACAGGTGCAGGTGGAACTGCCTAACCGCCAGCAGGTCTGGCTGCCTGTCGACAGCGCCAGCGTGCAGGTCGGCAGCAATATGTCGCTCGGTATTCGCCCGGAGCATCTGCTGCCCAGCGACATCGCGGATGTCACGCTGGAGGGCATCGTTCAGGTCGTCGAACAGCTCGGGCACGAAACGCAAATTCATATCCAGATCCCCGCCATCCGTCAGAACCTGGTCTACCGCCAGAACGACGTGGTGTTGGTAGAAGAGGGCGCCACATTCGCTATCGGTTTGCCACCGGAGCGTTGTCATCTTTTCCGTGAAGATGGCACCGCTTGTCGTCGGTTGCATAAAGAGCCGGGCGTTTAAGGTCCCCCATTAAAAAAGCAAAACGCTAAACCATTCGCGGCGGCATCAAGGCGGCAAGCGAATGAATCCTCGGGAGCGTACAGATAGTACGTGACCGGGGTGAAAGAGTGCAGCCAACGAAGAGGCAGTCCGAAGGGTGACGCGTTTAAAGAAAAGCAATGATCTCAGGAGATAGAATAATGACTACTCTGCGCAAACTTCCACTGGCTATCGCCATTACCGCAGGCATTTTGTCTGCGCAGGCGGGCGCCGTTGACTTCAAAGGTTACGCCCGTTCCGGCATCGGCTGGACCGGTAGCGGCGGCGAGCAACAATGTTTTGCAACGACAGGTACTAACGGTACTAAATATCGTCTTGGTAACGAATGCGAAACCTACGCTGAGCTGAAGCTGGGCCAGGAAGTCTGGAAAGAAGGCGATAAGAGCTTCTACTTCGATACCAACGTAGCCTACTCCGTATCGCAACAGAATGACTGGGAAAGCACCAGCCCGGCATTCCGTGAAGCCAACGTTCAGGGTAAAAACCTGATCGACGCGCTGCCGGGCGCCACCATCTGGGCCGGTAAACGCTTCTACCAGCGTCATGACGTGCACATGATCGACTTCTACTACTGGGACATTTCGGGTCCTGGCGCTGGCCTTGAAAACATCGACCTTGGCTTCGGTAAACTCTCCTTCGCCGCCACCCGTTCGTCTGAATCAGGTGGTTCTGGCACCTTCGCTGACCGTAACGCTGATGGCGATCGCGTTTATGACAACCTCGTGCCGAACGACGTCTTCGACGTCCGTTTAGCGGGTATGGAAATTAACCCAGGCGGCACCCTCGAGTTCGGCGTTGACTATGGTCACACCAATCTGCCGGACAAATATGATTTGGCGCCGGGCGCCTCCAAAGATGGCTGGATGTTCACCGCAGAACATACCCAGAGCATGCTGAAAGGCTTTAACAAGTTCGTGCTTCAGTACGCCACCGATTCCATGACCTCAAACGGCAAAGGGATCCCGCAGGGCGGTAGCATCAACAACAACGGCTCGCTGTGGCGCGTGCTCGATCATGGCGCCATCTCCCTTGGCGAGAACTGGGATCTGATGTACGTCGGTATGTACCAGAATATCGATCGTGACGATAACAACGGCACCAAGTGGTGGACCGTCGGCGTTCGTCCTATGTACAAATGGACGCCAATCATGAGCACCCTGATGGAAGTGGGCTACGACAACGTTAAGTCGCAGAAAACCAACGATAGCAACAATCAGTACAAAATCACCCTTGCTCAACAGTGGCAGGCGGGCGACAGCATCTGGTCGCGTCCGGCAATCCGTGTCTTCGCAACCTATGCGAAGTGGGATGAGAAATGGGGTTACGAAGATGGCGTTGCGATGCGTGACACCAGCGCAACCACCTTCAGCCGTGGTGACAACGATGAGTGGAGCTTCGGCGCCCAGATGGAAATCTGGTGGTGATACCCGGAATCTGAGGTCCTGAACCAGGAGGGGCGCAAGCCCCTCTATTCCTGGAGACAGCGCGCTATTGCCCGGCCACCGCTGGCTCACGTAAGAAGGTGATAACAATGAAAATGAAAAAAAATCTCATCGCCCTGTGTCTGTCTGCCGGACTGCTGACCGCAGCACCTGGGGTGAGCGTCGCAGATGTTAATATCGTTCCGCAAAATACCACTGCCGCACCGTCCATCCCGACCTCTGCGCTTTCGCAACTGCACTGGACGCCGGCCGATCAGAGTAAGACAGAATCCATATCCCTTGCCAGCGCAGGCCAGCGCCTGAACGTGGCGGGGATCAGCGGCCCGGTAGCGGCCTGGAGCGTTCCGGCCAATATTGGTGAGCTGACGTTGACTCTCACCAGCGAAGTCAGTAAACAGACCAGCGTGTTTGCCCCCAACGTATTGATCCTCGATCAAAACCTGGCGCCAGCGGCCTATTTCCCCAGTAGCTTCTTTACCTATCAGGCGCCTGGCGTGATGAGCGCCGACAGGCTTGAAGGGGTGATGCGCCTGACGCCTGCTCTTGGTCAGCAGAAAATTTATGTGCTGGTGTTTACCACCGAAAAAGATTTACAGCAAACCACGCAGCTGATGGATCCCGCCAAGTCCTATGCCAAAGGCGCCGGGAATGCGGTTCCGGATATTCCTGACCCCATCGCCCGCCATACAACGGACGGGATGCTGAAACTGAAAGTGAAAACCAACAGCGGATCCAGCGTGCTGGTGGGGCCGCTGTTTGGTTCCTCAGGCCCAGGTCCTGTCACCGTGGGGAACACGGCGGCGCCCGCAACGGCCTATAGCGCACCGGTAGCGGCACCCGCGGCTGCTGCTGCGACGCCTGCGCCTGCGGTGAAGAGCGAACCGATGCTCAATGACACCGAAAGCTTCTACAATCGGGCCATTAAAGAGGCCATCGCGAAAGGTGATGTTGATAAGGCCCTGAAATTACTCAATGAAGCTGAACGTCTTGGATCCACATCCGCCCGAAGTACTTTTATCAGCAGTGTAAAAGGCAAGGGGTAACTCTCTCCCCGCAATGCTGATGCTTGCAACACCTGGTGCGTCGCCTGACGCACCCTTTTTTCCCGGCGCAACGGGCGCTGTTGCACAGCTGTTGCGCCGATGAAAACTGAATGAAGTTTCCCCGCACGAGGCTGTCTGTTCTGCGATACAATGTTGTGACGTAATGTATTGGAGAGTCAGGCATGTCACACCCCGCGCTTACGCAATTGCGTGCGCTGCGCTATTTTGCCGCACTTCCTGCGCTTGATCCGCAACTGCTCGACTGGCTGTTGCTGGAAGATTCCATGACCAAACGTTTTGAGCAACTGGGTAAGCGTGTGACGGTTTCCGTCATACAGGAAGCGTTCGTGACGGCTGAATCCGTAGAGAATGAACGCCACCTGCTGCCCGATGATAATCGTTTCTGGCTACGGGAAATCCTGCTGTGTGCCGATGGAGAACCCTGGCTTGCCGGGCGTACGGTGGTGCCTGAATCCACCTTGACAGGCCCGGAGCTGGCTTTGCAAACTCTTGGCACCACGCCGCTTGGGCGCTACCTCTTTACATCATCGACTCTCACGCGAGATTTTATTGAAGTCGGTCAGAGCGCGTCGCAGTGGGGACGCCGCTCCCGCCTGCGTCTGGGTGGAAAACCGCTGTTGTTGACTGAACTGTTTTTACCTGCATCACCGCTGTATTAAGAGGAAAGAAGAATGGAGTGGAGTCTCACGCAGAATAAGCTGCTGGCCTTTCATCGGCTTATGCGTACGGATAAGCCCATTGGCGCATTGCTACTGCTCTGGCCAACTCTGTGGGCGCTCTGGGTGGCGACGCCGGGCGTACCGCCGCTGTGGATCCTGCTGGTGTTTGTGGCGGGCGTCTGGCTGATGCGCGCGGCAGGCTGTGTGGTCAATGATTACGCCGATCGCAAGTTCGATGGCCACGTCAAACGCACCGCCAACCGGCCTATGCCAAGCGGCGCGGTCAGCGAAAATGAAGCTCGGGTGTTGTTTGTGGTGCTGGTGCTGCTGGCATTTGCGCTGGTGCTGACCCTTAACACCATGACCATTTTGCTCTCCGTCGCCGCCCTGGCGCTGGCTTGGGTCTACCCGTTTATGAAGCGCTATACCCACCTGCCGCAGGTGGTGCTGGGTGCCGCCTTTGGCTGGTCCATCCCGATGGCGTTTGCGGCAGTCAGCGAGTCGGTGCCGCTGAGTTGCTGGATCCTGTTCCTCGCCAATATTTTGTGGGCGGTGGCCTACGATACCCAGTATGCGATGGTGGACCGGGACGATGACCTGAAGATTGGTATCAAATCGACGGCCATTCTGTTTGGACGCCATGACAAGCTGATCATCGGTATTTTACAGATTGCGGTGCTCGGGTTGATGGCGATGGTCGGGGTGCTCAACAGTTTAAACTGGCACTTCTACTGGTCGGTGATCCTGGCCGGCGGGTTGTTTGTTTATCAGCAAAAGCTGATTGCCGGACGTGACCGCGACGCTTGCTTTAAGGCGTTTATGAACAATAACTATGTGGGGCTGGTGCTGTTTTTGGGGCTGGCATCCAGTTACTGGATATAAAAGCAAAACGGCTTGCCGTTTTTAGTGTTTGCTCCCTTGTATGTTTAAAGTCACTTCAGTTACCCGCCACCAGGCGGGTACACTGCTACCGTGTTTGACCTGATGCCACA
>NZ_CBFFRJ010000151.1:0-11454 GCF_965644225.1 Phytobacter sp. V91
ACGCCATGGTGCGTGACAATACAAAATGGGCGGCAGGTTAGCTGCCGCCCATTGACTTTAAACACAGCTGCTCTCCCTGAGGGAGAGGGAACCGATGGAGCGGGCTGGAAGTCGGGTTTTCTCCCTCTCCCTTTTGGGAGAGGGCGGGGTGAGGGGGATTACGGCGCCGGGTTCACCAGCAACTGCCCTATTGTTCCCCTGTCGGCCATCTCCAGCGTCTGGCTACCGTACTGGAACGGGAAGTGGGGCCAGGAAGGTTGCCCGTAATAGACCAACAGCTCAACCTGCCCGTCCACCCAGACGGTGTCTTTCCAGCCACGGTCTTCCGCGAAAGGCATCGCGCCATTGACATTGCGTACCTGGAACATGACCCCTTCCATATGGAACGACTGCGGCATATCGGCACGCACCGTCCAGCGCTCCCAGGTGCCCTGCTGCGCGGTAATATCAATACGCTGTGGATCCCACAGCTGACCGTTAATGCCAGGATCGCTGCCCAGCGTAATATCACGGCTACGAATGGGCGTGCCGGTCATAATATCCCCCGGCAACAGACGCATCGGCAGAGTGTCCGTCACCAGCGGCAGTAGCCCGGTAGGACGCAGGGTCAGCACCAACGTGGAGATCAAAATGCTTGAAGGTTCAAAGAAACCGCGCAGGCGGTCGACAATACCTGCCGCTTCGCCGCAGGTCAGCGACACCTCATCACCATTGGTCATATCAACCAGAATTTCCCGCCGCTCGCCCGGCGCCAGCGCCAGCTGTTTTATTGATACCGGCACCGGCAAAAAACCCTGATCGCCGGAGATCACATGCAGCGCACGTCCGTCGCTCATCTGCAATTGATAGCGACGGGAGTTGGAGGCATTGAGCAGACGTAAACGCACCCAGCCACGGGAGACTTCAACATAGGGGCTTTGCGCGCCGTTGACCATCAGCGTGTCGCCCACAAAACCACCGCTGCCCGGTTCGCTGTATTCCGGCGTACCAAAGTTATCCAGTCGCTTGTCCTGAATAATGACCGGGAAATCGTCAACCCCATAGTGGTTAGGGATCGGCAGGGATTTACTGACCTCATCTTCCACCAGCCACATGCCCGCAAGACCATTATAAACCTGAGGCGCGGTGCGATTTGGCGTGTTGGCGTGGTACCACAGAGTCGCCGCACTCTGACGGATCGGCAGCACGGGAGCCCAGTCGTTATTGGTCGTCATCATTCTGGCAGCCCCGCCAATCAGCGGTCCGGGCACCTGCAAACCACTCACCGTCATGGCGACATTGTCTGCCAGCCGGTTGCTGTAGATCAGTTTGACGTCATCGCCGTTCCAGACGCGGATCGTCGGCCCAAGATAGCGACCGTTGATCCCCCAGACCTGGGCCCGGGTCCCGGTGGAAAATGACCAGTGCGTGCGCTGTAGCGTCAGAAATAACGGCTGCCCACGACGGGATTCCAGCAACGGGGGCACGGGCAGCGGGGGCTGCTGCCCTGCGGCATTCACCCTAAGCGGCATCGCGCTGGCACAGAGTGCGACTCCGGATGCCTGGATAAATTGACGCCGGCTGAGTGACATAGTTGCTCCGTGTGACACTGAATAAACTGCGCGGGAAGTCATTTCCCGGCAACATAAATCCTGAGGGAATTAAACCCGGCCCGTGGCTTCGCGTTCGGCGACTTCTTTATCTAACGCATCAATCTTCTTTGCCATCACATCATGGCAGTGGGCAGCCAGCTCACGGATCTGATCTTTACCGTAGCTGCTGGTATCGATTGGCGGCAACATCTCGACAATCACCAGGCCGTTTTTAATACGATTCAGATTAATTTTATTCGAGGTGGTGGAAACACAGACCGGAATAATTGGCACCCCCGCCGCAATCGCCGCATGGAACGCACCGGTTTTAAACGGCAACAAGCCGCGGCCACGGCTGCGGGTGCCTTCCGGGAACATCCAGACCGAGATGTTGCGTTTCTGAATATGTTTCACCACCTGCGCAATTGTGCCATGCGCTTTTGCACGGTTATTACGATCAATCAACAAATTACCTGTCAGCCAGTACAGCAGACCAAAAAAGGGAACCCACAGCAGGCTTTTCTTACCCACGGTCACGGTCGGCGGCTGCACAATGTTGGCGGCGGTCACCATATCGTAGTTGTTCTGGTGATTGGCGATGTAAATCGCCTTGCCGTAGCTGGAAAAATCCGCAGGCAGACGCTTTTCAACCTTCAGGCCAAACACCGGAGCCAGGCGACCAAACAGGTGGCCAAAAGTAGCAACATGCTTCGGGTTACGCGGGCTCGTTAAACAGTAAAGGCAGCCAAATACACAAACCAGAATGGAATAAATAACAACAATGATTGCGCGAATAATAAATAGCATAGCTACCTCGAAAACCCATCCTTTGTGCATTGAACATCACCATCAACACCGAAGGCCAGATCAGATGCAGGTCCGTAAAAGGACATATTGTTAATCGCAATTCTCGAATAAACAACGCTTTTACGGGAAAAGTTAGTCTTGCCCCCGCAGAACGAGGGGCAAGAGATGCACGAATTACTCTTCGCTGTTCCCTGCGGCACGAGCAGGCGCGTCGATCTCAACGCGATCAATACGTTGTAGCCCACGCATCAGGGTTCCACGGCGACCGCGCTCACCCTGCACTTTTTGCAGTTCTTCCGGACGCAGCTTAATTTTGCGCTTCCCGACATGAATAGTGAGCGTGCTTTGAGGCGGTAACAGATAGAGATGCGACAGCCCATCTTCCCCTTTCGCCGCTTCCGCAGATGGGATACCGATGATTTTGTTGCCTTTACCTTTGGAGAGCTGCGGCAAATCGCTGACCGGGAACATCAACATACGTCCGGCCTGAGTGATCGCCAGCAGCATATCGGTGTCATTTTCGATTTCCAGCGGCGGCATCACTCGTGAGTTATCTGGCAGGCTAATCAAGGTCTTACCGGCACGATTACGGGCAACCAGATCGCTGAAAGTACAGACGAAACCATAGCCGGCATCGCTCGCCATCAGCAGTTTCTGATCCTCGCTGGTCATCACCATATGTTCAACCATCGCCCCTGGCGGCAGCGTCAGTTTACCCGTCAGCGGTTCACCCTGACCACGGGCAGAAGGCAGCGTAATGGGGTCAACCGCGTAACTGCGCCCGGTTGAGTCAATAAACACCACCGGCTGGTTACTCTTCCCTTTGGAAGAGGCTTTCCAGCTGTCGCCCGATTTGAAACTGAGTCCCTGGGCATCAATATCGTGGCCTTTGGCGCTACGCACCCAGCCCATCTGCGACAACACGATGGTCACCGGCTCAGACGGCAGCATGTCATGCTCGTTCATCGCCTTCGCCTCTTCACGCTCGCGAAGCGGTGAGCGGCGGTCATCGCCAAAGGCATCGGCATCTGCCTGCAACTCTTTCTTCAGCAGGTTATTCATTTTGCGTTCGGAGGCGAGAATGCTCTGCAGCTGATCGCGCTCTTTCGCCAACTGGTCCTGCTCACCGCGAATTTTCATCTCTTCGAGTTTGGCGAGATGACGCAATTTCAGCTCAAGGATCGCTTCAGCCTGGGTTTCACTGATATCAAACCGCGACATCAATACCGGCTTCGGCTCATCCTCAGTGCGGATGATATGGATAACTTCGTCAATGTTGAGAAACGCCACCAGCAAACCTTCAAGGATATGCAGGCGTTTAAGCACTTTCTCCAGGCGATAGTTCAGACGGCGACGCACCGTGTCGCGACGAAACGCCAGCCACTCGGTGAGGATCTCCAGCAGATTTTTCACCGACGGGCGACCATCGAGACCGATCATATTAAGGTTAATGCGGTAGCTCTTTTCCAGATCGGTGGTGGCAAACAGGTGATTCATCACCGGTTCCATATCCACACGATTGGAACGCGGCACGATAACCAGGCGGGTCGGGTTTTCATGATCCGACTCGTCACGCAGGTCATCGACCATCGGTAATTTTTTATTGCGCATCTGCGCGGCTATTTGCTCCAGCACGCGTGCGCCGGAAACCTGATGCGGCAGTGCGGTTATCACCACCGCGCCATCTTCTTTCTTCCATACCGCACGCATACGTACGGAACCGCGACCGTTCTCGTAAATCTTACGGATCTCAGTACGCGGCGTGATGATCTCCGCTTCCGTCGGGTAGTCCGGGCCCTGAACAATATCCAGCAGTTGATCGAGGGTGGTCTTCGGCTGATCAATCAGGGCAATGGCCGCGCTGGCCACTTCGCGCACGTTGTGCGGAGGGATATCGGTCGCCATCCCAACCGCAATGCCGGTGGTGCCGTTAAGCAGAATATTGGGCAGACGCGCAGGCAGCATCTTCGGCTCCTGCATGGTGCCATCAAAGTTTGGCACCCAGTCCGCGGTTCCCTGGCCGAGCTCACCCAGCAGGATATCTGCGTATTTCGACAGGCGGGATTCGGTGTAACGCATGGCGGCAAAGGATTTCGGATCGTCCGGCGCCCCCCAGTTTCCCTGACCGTCCACCAGCGGGTAGCGGTAAGAGAACGGCTGCGCCATCAGCACCATCGCCTCATAACAGGCGCTGTCGCCGTGCGGATGGTATTTACCCAGTACATCGCCCACGGTACGGGCGGATTTTTTGAATTTGGCGCTGGCATTCAGCCCCAGCTCAGACATCGCGTACACGATACGACGCTGAACAGGTTTCAGGCCATCACCAATAAACGGCAACGCCCTGTCCATGATGACGTACATGGAGTAGTTTAAGTAGGCGTTTTCCGTGAATTCATGCAGCGCAAGGCGCTCTGCCATATCGCTCATTAATCGTGATTCCTCAACGTGTGCGCCCGCCTTTTCGGCGGCAATATTGCCGCAGATACTAACCTATCTGCGGCGAGGAGTCATAACTATGCGCGATTTTTTAGGCACCAGGGAAAAGGTTACTTGTCCACTTTGCTGACTTGCTTGACATCAATCTCGACAGAGTTCCAGTCTTTATCCACTTCCCCTTGAATTTCAATCAGGTCCTGTGGCCCAACCGTCAGTCCGTTCCAGCGTTTATGGTCGATATCAACATTGACCGTCCCGGTGGCATCTTTAAAGGTGTAAACGTCATCAGACAGGCGCTCCACGATATTACCTCGCAGGGTCACCCAGGCATCATCACGCATCGATTTTGCACCTTCAACCGTGGTTATTCCGCCGCCAGGGCCCGTGAATCCCCCACCCTGCGCGGTCGGTCCATTGAATCCACCGTTCTGCGTTGTATTGGCGTTAGCAGCAAATACAGGGGCTGAACACATCATAACGATAGCGGTAATAGCAATGAGTTTTTTCATCTTTTCTCTCCCTTGATCAGTTGATTTGTCACCATTAAACCCTGGAGTTCTTAACAACTTCTTAAGGCGCAAAAATAATTATTTGTACTGTACAACCTCCTTAAATTGCATGTTTACTGCCTGCTGGAGAAGGCAAACGGAGTTTCCTGTGCGCGTACTACTGATTGAAGACGACAAGCTGATTGGCGATGGCATCAAAGCCGGGTTGAGCAAACTGGGCTTCAGCCTCGACTGGTTCACCGAGGGGGTTGTGGGGAAAGAGGCGCTGTACAGCGCGCCCTACGATGTCGTGGTGCTGGATTTGACGCTGCCGGGCATGGACGGTCTGGATATTCTGCGCGAATGGCGCGACAAGGGCCATAGTGAACCCGTGCTGATCCTCACCGCTCGTGACGCGCTTAACCAGCGTATTGAAGGGTTGCGCCTCGGCGCGGACGACTATCTGTGTAAACCTTTCGCCCTGATTGAAGTTGCCGCCCGCCTGGAAGCCCTGGTGCGCCGGACGCATGGTCAGGCGCGCAGCGAACTGCGCCATGGGAAGGTTACCCTGGATCCGGTCAATCTCATCGCCACCCTTGCCGGTGAACCGCTTACCTTAAAGCCGAAAGAGTTCGCGTTACTGGAGCTGATGATGCGCAATGCAGACCGCGTCCTGCCGCGCAAACTGATCGAAGAGAAAATTTACAGCTGGGACGACGATGTCTCCAGCAATGCCGTTGAAGTCCATGTTCATCATCTTCGCCGTAAACTCGGCAGCGGGTTTATTCGCACCGTTCATGGCATCGGTTATACCCTGGGTGACACATGAGACTGCCAAAGATTACCAGCCTGCGCCTGCGCCTGACGCTGCTGTTTCTGCTGCTTTCCGCTGCGGCCTGGCTGGCGGCAAGCCTCGTCGCCTGGCAACAAACCAGCGATACGCTGGACGAACTCTTTGACACCCAACAAATGCTGTTCGCCAAACGGCTCAGCGCCATGAGCATTGATGAATTCCGCCAGGACATGCCTCCTCCGGTGCCGACGAAGAAAGTGAGGAAGGGGCACCTTGATGATGACGCGCTGGCCTTTGCGATTTTTTCCCTCGACGGCAAAAGAGTCCTGCACGACGGGCAAAACGGCGAGCAGATCCCGTGGAAATACCACCGCGACGGCTTTGAAAATGGCCGGTTGCTCGATGACGACGATGAGTGGCGTTTTTTGTGGCTCACCTCCGCAGACGGCACGCACCGGATTGCGGTGGGCCAGGAGTGGGATTATCGCAAAGAAATGGCGGTGGATATTATTCGCTCTCAGCTCACCCCCTGGCTGGTGGCGCTACCGCTGATGCTGGCATTGCTGGTGCTGTTGTTGAGCCTGGAGCTCCGACCTCTCAGGCGACTGGCACAAGCGCTGCACCTGCGGTCGCCGGACAGCGCCGAGCAGCTCAACAGCAACGGCGTACCGAATGAAGTCCGCCCATTGCTGGATGCGCTTAACCAGCTTTTTATCCGCACACAAAACATGATGGCGCGCGAGCGGCGTTTCACTTCCGATGCCGCTCATGAACTGCGTAGTCCGCTCACCGCGCTGAAAGTACAAACTGAGGTCGCTCAGCTGTCGCAGGACGATCCTGAAGCCCGCGACAAAGCGCTGCAACAGCTGCATAGCGGGATAGATCGCGCGTCCCGCCTGGTGGATCAACTGCTGACTCTGTCGCGTCTGGATTCGCTGGAGAGCCTTGACGATGTACAGCTCATCCCCCTTGAAGCGCTGCTGCAGTCGGCGGTCATGGATGCTTATCACCCGGCCCGCCAGGCGGGTGTTGAGCTCCGCCTGAACCTCAACGCAAAAGAGGCAAGGCTCCCCGGCCAGCCCCTGCTGCTTAGCCTGCTGGTGCGTAATTTAGTGGATAATGCCGTGCGCTACAGCCCGGCGGGTAGCGTGGTCAACGTGACGCTTAACGCCCGCAGCTTCAGCGTTAGCGATAATGGCCCCGGCATCAGTGAAGACGCCCTTGCCCGCATTGGCGAACGCTTTTATCGTCCTCCGGGGCAGAGTGAAATCGGCAGTGGTCTGGGCTTGTCCATCGTGAAACGTATTGCCCATATGCACCAGATGACGGCAACCTTTGCGCACAACGCTCCCCGTGGGTTTATCGCCGAGCTCCGCTGGTGAACATTATTGCTTAAAACGCAAAAGTCTTTGCACGTTTTGCCAGGTTCGTCACAGATGATATCAGGATAGAATTGTCGCCAATAACGTTTCGCTAAGGACACAATCCCGATGAGCAATATCCTGATTATCAATGGCGCCAAAAAATTTGCCCACTCCAATGGTCAACTCAACGATACCCTGACCTCCGTTGCCGAAAGCTTCCTGCGTGATGCCGGACATCAGGTAAAAACCGTTCGCACCGACGGTGAGTACGATATCAATGAAGAAGTACAGAATTTCCTGTGGGCCGATGTGGTGGTCTGGCAGATGCCTGGCTGGTGGATGGGCGCGCCCTGGACGGTGAAAAAATATATGGATGATGTCTTCACCGAAGGCCATGGCGCACTGTACGCCAGCGACGGTCGCACCCGTTCTGATGCCGCGAAAAAATACGGTTCCGGCGGTCTGATCCAGGGTAAAAAATATATGCTCTCCCTGACCTGGAATGCGCCGCTGGATGCCTTTGACGATCGGGACCAGTTCTTCCATGGCGTGGGGGTGGATGGCGTGTATCTGCCGTTCCACAAAGCCAACCAGTTCCTGGGAATGGAAGCCCTGCCGACCTTTATCGTCAACGATGTGATCAAAATGCCTGATGTGCCGCGTTATATCGCAGAATATCGCAAGCATCTCGGGGAGATTTTTGCTTAACTGGGAGGCTGGACTTAGAAGGAGTTTGCCATGTTAACAGTGATTGCTGAAATTCGTACCCGCCCAGGACAGCACCATCGCCAGGCGGTTCTTGAAAGATTTGCACAGATTATTCCTGTGGTGTTGCAGGAAGAAGGTTGCCATGGCTACGCGCCATGGGTCGACCACGCTGCAGGCGTGAGTTTCCAGACGTCTGCGCCGGACTCCATTGTGATGGTTGAGCAGTGGGAAACGGTCGCTCATCTGGAAGCGCACCTGGCAACACCGCATATGAAAGCCTGGAGCGAGGCGGTCAAAGGCAACGTGCTTGAAACCCATATTCGCATTCTGGAGCAGGGAGTTTAATTCTCCCCACCTCAACCCTCTCCTGCCGGAGGGGGTGAAAATACCTGGGCGGTCAACCTTAGGGTTAATAATCAATAGCAATATGATATGGGGAACCCGTCTTGCAATTATCCATATTAAATGAAAGGTTATCTCTTTCATTTAACAGGGGGTAAAAGAGAATGACCGCATTACATGTTTTTCAGCGCCCAGATACCAGCGAGCCCATTACATCCCTTACCGCTTTTGATGATATCAGCGCCTTTTTAGCCCAGGCGGGTATTGTGCTTGAACGCTGGGATATCAGCGGTGTGGATAAAGACAGCACCAGCGAACGTCTGTTGGCTCAGTTTCACGACCCAATCGAAGCATTAAAAAAACGCGAAGGCTATCAGTCAGCTGACGTTATCTCCCTGACGCCGGACCATAAAGACAGACTGGCGCTGCGGGAGAAATTCCTTCAGGAGCATACTCATAGCGAAGATGAAGTCCGCCTTTTTGTCCATGGCTCTGGGACGTTTTTCGTGCCTGTCGCAGACCAGGTGGTCAAACTGGAGTGCCATGCTGGCGATCTGCTCCGCGTTCCGGCAAACACCGCGCACTGGTTCGATGGCGGTGAATATCCTGATTTTGTCGCTATCCGTATTTTCACCAATCCACAGGGCTGGGTAGGTCATCTGACCGGTGGGGATACCTTTTACTGAATAAAACACCGCATGGCTGTCTGCGCGGCCATGCGATATGTTCAGGCGTTAAAGCGCCAGCAACGTTACCAGCCGCAGACGTTGGTCTCTTCGTCGGACTCGTAGCCACGCACAATATTAATCAAGTCTTTCACGGCATCGGCGGCAAAGGTCGGATCGTGCAGATCTGCCAACGTCAGCCTGTCCTTATCGACGGACACGCCGTTGTTGTTGTTGGTCACAGTCAGCACAAAGCCGTTTTCGCTTTCGCTGTTGTCCGCCAGTTGCGCCACCAGCTCAGCAACCGCGCCGACGGCAACATCCGGCACATACAGCGCCATCGGTTTCAACCAGATTTTTTCATGGGTTTTGCTACTGCTGCGGTGGGTTACCGCTAAGGTATAGCCCAGGTTTTCAGTGGTCATTTTATCTCCCTCAGCCTTCGATCAAAATTTTAGGATCAACCCAAAAATCAACGTTGAACACCGTATCGTCAGACAAGGCTTCAATACGGTGCCAGACCTCAGCCGGGAACACGCCAAACTGTCCGGCCTCGATGGTCAGCGTCTCGACAGGCTCCGGGCTGGTCTCATCGGCGTAGCCTAAGTAACGGATCGTCCCCTGCATCACGCTCAGGCGCGGGTAAACGCCCTGCCGCGTTCCCGCATCGAGATGACGCTGCCAGATAGAAGCTGGCGCGGTGTCATTTGTCCATAATGGCGTACTGCGGACGTGCACATAATTCGTTGGTATAACAATGCGTTGCGTGTTTCATCCTCGTAGGAATGTGTGTCGGAAGAAACGTTATATTGCATTCAAAATACTACTTTAAGTGCGCAATGTGAATGGCAAAAGGCACTTTACGACAAGAGGAGTAGAGAGGGGGTAGACAGGGATAAGTCATAAGTCAGAGGAAAATGCTGGCGAAAGTGTATCGCCAGCAGGATTAAGGGATTAGCGTTTCTGCAGTGCTTCCCAGAGGCCAAGCAGATAGGTCACGCCCAGAGCGCGGTCATATAATCCGTAGCCCGGACGGCCAGTTTCCCCCCAGATAAATCGGCCATGATCCGGGCGAATATAGCCATCAAAACCGTTGTCATGCAGCGCTTTCATGACCTGATACATGTCGAGCGAGCCATACTGTGACGGGTGCGCGCACTCATAGAAATCTTTGTCTTTGATAATCTTAATATTGCGGACATGAGCAAAATGAATGCGTTTACGACGGGTAAATTCCGCCAGGATCTCGTAGACGTTGTTATCAGGATCTTCAGCTATCGATCCGGTACAAAGCGTGATCCCATTGGCCTCTGAGTCCACCGCTTTGCAAAGCCAGTCGAGATCATCACGGTTTTTGACAACGCGGGGCAGGCCGAAAATAGAGTACGGCGGATCGTCCGGGTGGATCGCCATTTTGACACCCACTTCCTCACAGACCGGAATAACGGCTTTCAGGAAGTAAACCAGATTTGCCCTTAGCTTCTCGTCATCCACATCTTTATAGCTGGCAAACAGCGCCTGCACATGGGCCAGTCGCTCAGGCTCCCAGCCCGGCAGCGCAAAGCCATTGGAGTTACCGAGTACTTCGCTGACCACCTCTTCAAGGCTCTTGTCGATGCCTTTCTTTTCAAACGCCATGGTCAGCGAACCGTCCGGCAGAACATAGTTCATGTCGGTCTTCATCCAGTCAAAGACCGGCATAAAGTTGTAGCAGATGACTTTTACCCCGAAACGGGCAAGGTTGCGGATAGTTTGCTGATAGTTCTCAATATAGCGATCGCGGCTCGGCAGACCGATTTTGATGTCATCATGAATATTAACACTTTCAATGACTTCCATTTTCAGCCCGGCGGCATGGGCCTGCCCGACCAGCGCTTCAATCTTCTCGACCGGCCACACTTCACCGACAGGGACATCGTAAAGTGCGCCAACCACACCTTCCACATCCGGCACCTGACGGATGTATTCAAGAGAGACCTTGTCCTCTTTTGGGCCAAACCACCGCATTGTCATCTGCATACAACAACCTCGATTCTGATTTTTAATGACATCTACCATACTAGTAGTTAACACTATCTACAGTAAAACCCCGGGCCACATTAATCAATATCTTTTTGAAACAAATAAGCATCAGTAAATAATCTGAGATCAATGTTAATAATTAGTTAACTGGCACCAGGAATTTATTAAAAAGACGAAATATTAAGGAAGGTGCGATTTAATCGTCAGTTATGAGAACATAAGGCTTTCTTTGCCATAGATTTTTCACGATGCCCG